>CAYNTC010000307.1:0-3037 GCA_964399795.1 uncultured Pirellulales bacterium
TGCCCAGCACAGCCTTAATATATTCAGTTCTACTCAAAAGCTCTGAAGCAGCCGACTTTAGAACATCGGTTACCAGCTTGGGATATATCCCCACAACTACGATCAGGACCACGAAGATAAACATAGGGATCAAGGCAGTGACAGGAGCTTCTTTCGGTCCCGGATTAGTCTTTCCTCCCTTAAAATAAAGTACCTGCACTACACGAAAGAAATATGCTCCTTCAATGACCGTACATAGCAGGGCAAGGCAAATAAGCACGATGAAGTACGTTTCTTTGGTAGCCAAGGCAGCTCGAACAACTAAAAATTTGCTGGGAAAACCTATAAAGGGCGGCAGTCCTACAAGTGAAAATGCACCGATGGTAAAAGCCAAGCAGGTAAGAGGCATCTTCCCACCCATACCTTCCAGGGCCGAGATTTGCAAAGAACCGGTTCGGTAAATCATATAACCTACTGCTAAAAACAGCAGGGCCTTACTAAGAGTGTGACTTACCAACTGGAACAAACCGCCAGTTACACCGTAATGCGCAGCATGGCTTTCGCCAGAAGTTGCTATGGCCAAAGCAAACAGGATTAAGCCTATTTGACCTATGCTGGAATAGGCCAGCATCCTTTTAATGTTGTTCTGGCTAAAAGCGCACATCTCACCGATTAAAAGAGTTAAAATTCCTAAAAACGCCAGAAACAGCAAGAAGCTCTGAGCACCGAATATAGTAAATACTACCCGGGCTACGGCATAAAGGCCCATCTCGATGGCTATGCCGGAGAGGATTGCACTTATAGATGACGGAGCTGACGAATGAGCATCGGGCAGCCAAGCGTTCAAAGGAAATATAGCTGCCTCCACTCCTAGGCCGGTAATAATCAAGACCATAGGAACAAATACTGACAAGGGACTAACTGATTTTATATTTTGGGCGATATCAGCCATATTAAGTGTGCCGAAAAGGCCGTAAAGCAGACCTATACCAATAAGCAAAAGGCTTGAGCCGACCGCACCTTGAATCAGGTATTTTATCGCTGACTCAATTCCTGCTCTGTCTCTCAGGTAAGCTACGAGAGCATAGGACGAAATGCAGAGAATCTCAAAGAAAACAAAGAGGTTGAATATATCCCCCGTAAGAACAACACCGGTAGCTCCGGTAAGAAGCAGCAGATAAAGCGTATGGTATTTTTCAGTAGCGCCTTCTTTTATATAGTCTAACGCATAGACAGAAACTAAAAGGCCTACCAAAGCGATGATGACAGAAAACAGAACGCCCAACGGCCCGGCTACCAGATTGATACAAAAAGGCGGTCGCCAGCCGCCAATAGAGACAATCACGGGGTTTTCCAAGACCTTAGGAAGTAACAGCATGGAAACAATAAGGTTAAAAGAAAGCGCAATTGGCGGCACAAATTTGACAATCCTTTTTGAAAAAAGTGAGAGAACCGGAATGGCAAAAGCCAAACCTAAAGGTACCGCAATTAACAACACCGAATTTATCATTATATTCACTCTGCAAACCCTAAATTCAAAGCACTAAATCCCAAAAATATCTAAATCCAAAATCCGAATGGCTAAAACTGTTTTGAATTTTGAACATTTGATATTTGAATTTGTTTAGAATTTCGGATTTTTTATAAAAGTTAATCAAACTGACCTATTCTTTGTGTCATTCCCGCGCAGGCGGGAATCTATTAAAGTTCTCAGCAAATTGGATTCCCGTTTTCACGGGAATGACAAAGTATAATATATTATTGCCAAATAAGTCTTTACGTTGTTTTCAATTAAGATTCGATCAGTTTGAGTAAAGTCACCATTTTTGCTCCCTTATCTTGCGAAGATTAAGTGTCCCATAATGCTGGTATAACCTAATGGCCAATGAAAGGGCCAGTGCCAAGACCGCCACACCAATCACGATAGCTGTTAGAACCAATGCCTGCGGCACGGGATCGACCATGTGTTCGGAGTCTATCTCAGGACTGGAAAAAATGGGAGCAGTTCCTTTAGTGATGTAACCGACGGAAATCAGAAACAGATTCACGCCGGTATCCAAGATGCCCAGACCAACGATAACTTTAATAAGGTTACGTTTAACCAGAATAATATAAAGCCCAATCAGTATAAGGCCAAAAGCTCCTATGTAATAAATGTAACTACTCAGAAAACTCACTGTGTCGTCAACTTTCCTCAATCAGGTTGTCAATAATGCCGGCTAATTCTGAGCCGACCTTAAATCCAATGGCGATATAAATAATGGGAATAATGCCGGCACTAAAGAGTGCGTTCGCTGTTCCCTTAGGCAAAAAGTTCAAAAGAAAATAACCACCAAAGACTAAACCAAGCAGGCCTATTACTACAAACGCCAGCCCACCTAAAGACTCTGCAAGATTAGATGCAGTCCGGCTTATCCTTCTCTCCCGGCAGCCCAGATAAATTAAAAGAAAGCCGGAGGCTATGATCGCTCCTCCTTGAAAGCCACCGCCGGGGGTGAGATGTCCGTGGATAAAAATATAGGCGCCGAAGACGAGAATAAGAGGAAACAGAACCCTGCAGCCGGTATAGAGGACCAGGCTGGCTGGCTCTATTTTTCTTATTTTTTCTTTTCCGCTGGTTGTTAACACAGCCCCCAAGCCGATTGCAGCAATGAATAAAACCGTAACTTCACCTAAAGTATCGAAGCCGCGATAACTTACCACAACTGAGGTAACTATATTGGTAGCTCCAGTTTCTTTTACGCCTTCGTTAATATAATGCCTGCCTACCTTTGTCTTAAGGGTGCCGAAGGGAATCTTTGCCAGTGATTGGCTAATTCCCAAAGCCACTATTATTAATAAAAGGACGCTGACTATCCTTCTCACTGCTCGTACCTTTCTGTTCTTCTGATAGCGATAATAAAAATGGCTGCAGTCAGTGCCGCACCGATGGCTGCCTCGGCCATCGCTACATCAGGGGCCTGAAGCAAGTAGAAAAGTATCGCAGCAACCAAACTGACCAATGCTGCGGCAATTACCGCGCTAATTAAGTCTCTAAAAATAGAGGCGGCAATTGCTG
>CAYNTC010000308.1:0-3029 GCA_964399795.1 uncultured Pirellulales bacterium
ATTATCGCCGCGATGTCGTCATCAAATACTTCTTTTTTCTTATCGGCTATCTCCAGAAACCTCTGGTAAGCATACTCGATTTCCTGCTGAGTGAGCTTATATCCAAGCTGCTTACACCTGTCTACGAATCCATGTCGGCCGGTATGCCTTCCCAGCACCATCCGCGAGCCGCCAAGTCCGATCATCTCCGGCTTCATAATTTCGTAAGTCGTTCGTTCTTTCAGTATTCCATCAACGTGAACGCCGGCTTCATGCGCAAAGGCGTTAGCACCAACGACAGCCTTGTTGGGCTGAATAACAAACCCCGTCAATTGTGACACTAACTGACTGGTACGATAAATTTCTTTTGTATCAATGTTGGTGCGCAGCGATCGCATTTCGCCTTGCGAGAAGAAGTCCGCCCTTGTATGAATTGCCATTACAATTTCTTCAAGCGCAGCGTTGCCCGCGCGTTCACCCAGCCCATTGACCGTACACTCTACCTGACGGGCACCATTTCTTACGCCGGTTAGCGAATTCGCCACCGCCATACCAAGGTCATTGTGACAGTGCGTACTTATTATGCACTTATCTATCCCCGGCACATCTGCTTTTAATTTCGCAATCAATCTTCCGTATTCATAAGGAATCACATAACCAACCGTATCCGGTATATTCAGCGTTGTGGCACCGACCTCTATCACCGCCGAGAGAATCTCGATAAGAAATTCAATGTCACTTCGGCAGGCATCTTCCGGCGAAAATTCCACGTCATCGACAAAGCTCTTGGCTTGTTTGACCGCTGCCACAGCCATCCTCAGAACTTCGTCGCTGCTCTTTTTGAGCTTGTACTTCATGTGTATTGGCGAAGTCGCAATGAAGGTATGGATGCGTTTTTTCTTAGCTTGTGCGATAGCTTTGCCCGCTGCTTCGATGTCAGCTTCATGTGCCCGCGCAAGCCCGGCTATCACCGGCCCGGCGATCTGTTCAGCGATCAGCCTGGTCGCTTCAAACTGCGCTGGTGAAGAGACCGGAAAACCCGCCTCGATAACGTCCACGCCCAGGACAGCGAGCTGCTGAGCTATCTCCAGCTTTTGAGCAATTGAAAGAGAGGCACCAGGCGACTGCTCGCCGTCGCGTAAGGTCGTATCAAATATTAAAACTTTATCTTCAGACATTTGTATATCTCCAAATTTAGAAACTAATTGGGCCTGATTATGGCCAAAAAGGCGCAAAAAGGCCATGAATTTGCAGAAAAAACGGTACTTTTAGTTGTAAGGAAATGGTTATCTGCGCCTCAGCGGCGCAGCAAGAGTGTGCTAAGGCCGAGTAGGCCGTTGAAGAAAGAACGAATTGTTTGATTTTCACTCATTAACCACATTATACCAATAAAATCGGCTATTGCAAACTCTTTCGCCAAAAGTTTTCGAAATTTTTATTTTTGTGTCATTATGAACTTGCCTGCCCTCTAATGTCGTAATCGGGGACTCGGCAATCCACGTTTAGCCCCCACCCTTGCGGTGGGGGGTCTTCCATTCATTTGGGATTATTCCTCTCAAAAAAATCAATTTCGTCTTCTCCGCCGAAGGAGAAATTGGTTTAACTTCTCTGTTCGACATGTTCAAAGCCAATTTCAGACATCTTGATTTTCAGAAGCCCAATTGGCAATCTTCTGTCTGGCATCTTCCAGAGTTAGTTTTGTCTGTGGATCAAGGTGTGTTAGATCAACCTTGGTTGTCAATAGTTGCATCAACGATTTTGTTTCATTACCAAAGATTTTCTTAATTCTATCCGGTTGCAACTCAAAATGATGTTCAAATGTTCCTCCCCTGAACGAGGATGTCCCATCGCCTGTTAGCAAGGTTACTGATGGAATAAACCCATTCGGTTTTTTCTTGCATCCTTCTGTTAATAGTGGGCCGATCCAACTCCAATCTTCATTCTCGAAACCAGGCCCGCAGTAGTCTCTCTGTCCAAATAGCACAACAAGATTATATATGCTGTAGAGATAAGATACGTCGAGTACTTTTGCAAAAATATCTCCGTTCCCATGGAATATTTTCTTAGCTAAGTCGATTACCTTCTTACGCAACTCCAAAGTCGGTGACCCGTGCCCTACCACCTCTCTGTCTTGGTTTCTCCAGTAATAGTAAATGTCATTTGCAAACCCTAAGCTGACTGAAAAGGCCTTTTTTATCTCTTTTGCGACCCATTCCTCGTGCTCATCTACCCTAATATTTTTATCTAGTGAAAGACGCCATAAACTGATGAACGCTTCTTGATCTTTGCCTTGACTTGCAGATTTTTTCTCTCTCAGAATTTTCGCGAATACTTCACTTGCCAAACATCGAACATCCCATCCTTCAATCATACAACCGAATTGTTCCACTTTCTCAGCGAACCTATTTTTTTCACAAATCAACTTGGCTAATTCTGATTCGGTCCCGGTTATTCTTTCGTTCGGATTCCCACCTTCGTTCGTGCTATGAGAGAATTTCCATTCTGAAATTGCATGTAATACATCTTGATCTCTAATCTCGCCTGGTTCTAAATCTTCTTTGTTCAACCTACTCCAGCAATCCGCTGGTTCGTGAGCGTTGATTCCTTGTGGGGCTTCGATAACTTTTGCCCACATCTGCTCATTTAAGCCAGGAAAGAGAAACTCAATCAACGCCCTTGCTCCTACAATATCCCATTTAACATCTTTAGTTGTTTCTTCGAATAGCTTATTGAGTTCTGTCTGGCTCTTTGTAACCCTTTCTCTACCTGCTTGCATATCTGCTCGTTCACTAATCGACTTCAGAAGATTTTCATTCTTATTTATGAAAAGGAACGCCTCAGGTGCACCAGTACGCAGAACGTTGCTTATTAGCAAATCATCAAAGTCTATCTCTCCGTGTAAAGCACTCCACGCATGCCATGTTCTTCGCAAGGCCACTTTAAGTGCGCGAGGTGTCAAAAGGAGATCCCCTGTATAATCTATTGGGTGTCTTAATACTACAGCGCCATAAAGGCTCAAGAATTTGAATATACTCAGTCGATAACTCCTT
>CAYNTC010000309.1:0-3021 GCA_964399795.1 uncultured Pirellulales bacterium
ACTGACAGATGAAGAATTCGATCAGATTATTAAGGATTTGAAAGAGCGCGATCCGGCAAAGGCAAAGGAGTTGGCTCATCTGCGTAAGGAAGACCAAGAAAAGTTCAATGCCAAATTGAGAGATTATGCCGGCGAAGAACTCGGTAAAATAATGAGCAAGCGTGCGAAGACGTGGTGGGATAAGAAACGAGCTGAATTCACAGAATGGCTAAGAAAAAATTACAGCAGGCAAGCTGAAGAGCTGGCCAAGTTGGAATATACAGAGCCAGATCTCTACTGGAAAAAGTTTGATCTGGTCAGAGAAAAATACTGGCGTATTTTTGAGGAGGAACGCAGAAATCCAGAAATGGCTGAAGTACTAAAGGAAGATTTAGCCTTGAGGGAAAGGGAGGAAGAACTGGTCAGCAGAATCAAGGCTGCAAAGAAAGAAACTGAGAAAAAAGAATTAACAACAGAACTCGAAGAAGTTATTAGCCGGAGGTTCGATCTGATAATTCGCCGAAAGCAAATTGCGTATGAACGTCTGCTCAAATGGCTTGAAGAGCTGAAAAATCGAATCAAGCATAGCAATGAAGAAATAGTCAAGTGGCAGAACGAAAAATTCAAATCTGAAAACGTAGCGAGACGGCTGAAAGAGTTGATTGAGGGAAATACACCGAAATTTAGATGGGACTAAGATTGAATAATACAGACAAAGCCTTGCGGATTTACGCAGGGCTTTTTTTATAATCTATAGCGTTGTTGCTCGCTTTCGGTGGCTTTTCTTAAGATTCGTTTTTCTTTGGCTGTTAGGCTGTGGATGCCTTGGTCGTGGACTTTTTGCAAAATTCGGTCGACTTCGTCTTCAAGATCATACTGGACAGTAACTTTTCTTTTCCATGTATTAGACCGGATTTTCATTTTAAATTTATCTCGCCATGTCCGCGAGAACACATAACCTGCGCCGGCAGCCATACCGGCCAGATGAGCAGCGTGGCCACCAGCGTTAGGCCCTCTTGTTATAACAAAGAATAGGTAGAAAATGGTCAGGCCTATAGCCGCGACACGTATCGGGACGGGAAAGAACATAATAAAAACGATAAAATGTGGGAAAAGAATTGCGCAGGCAGCGAGCATACCAAGTATTGCACCTGAGGCCCCTATCATTGGACTAGCCCCCAAGAAATTAAGAGCGACGAGCAAGGTATAGAAAAGCCCCCCTGCCACACCACAGCTCAAGTAAAAGATGAGAAACTTTCTGCTGCCCCAGTGTCGTTCAAGCGTAGGACCCAAAAAGAAAAGGCCAAGCATATTAAAAAGTATATGTAACACGTCTCCATGCAGGAACTGATAGGTAACCAGCCGCCAGAGCTGCAATGCAGAGCCAAGCGAATAGGGAAAAACAGCACCCCATCTCTCAAGCAGGCTAATGGGGATTGGGAAATTGGACACGTAAATGTTATTTGGAAATAAGATTGCTCCAACAAAAAAAACAGCGAAATTGATGATTAGCAGCCATTTGACCACAGGCGTAATACGGGGCAGAGCAAAACGCATTTGAGGCATATTGCTGTACTGTGGCCTATAATCGGCCCGGGTATAATCTCTATCATAAAGGCCCATTATTATGTGCTCTAGACAATATTACATTAGGCAAAATTACCTTTATATACTCAAACTGACCGATTTGTAACCGTTCACGCATAAAATAGGGATTTTTGTGTCATTGCGAGATCTTTAGGCCGAAGTAATCTCAAAAACGAACGATTTTAGATTGCTTCGCTTCGCTCGCAATGACAAAAATGCGTTTTCCCGTGAACGCTTACACCGATTTTAATTGAAAACCGACGTAAATACCTATTTGACAACAACATATTGCCCTTTGTCATTCCCGTGAAAACGGGAATCCAATTTGCTCAAAACTTTAATAGATTCCCGCCTGCGCGGGAATGACACAAAGAATCGGTCAGTTTGAGTTATATAATATCGTCGGTTCTTTGAAATGTTCAATAAGAAATTCTACCAGAGACAAGAAAAGCAGTGGAAATTGAGGCTTAAGATATCTATTTCAAAGGCGTTGGTTTGAATCTATTGAAAAATGCTATTAAAAGGGCTCCCACGATAATAAGTGCAATACTAATAAGCTGTGAGATAGTAAGGCTGTCTATCTCGAAAGGATTATCGTCACGTAGAAACTCTATCAGGAACCGGGTAATGCCGTAAAATACGAACATTAAACCAAAAATAGACCCTGGCTTTGTGAGAAACCGCTTGGAGTCCTTAGATTCGGTGGAGCGGATGGACCTTCGCCGGAAAAGGTAGAGAACAAGGCAGAGAAATGCTGCATTTGCTGAAGAATATAACTGAGTCGGATGCACAGGCAGGGCTCGATATTTACCCTTTGTCACTTCGATTTGCTGCTGGGGTGTTAAATTGTTATAGGATTTGGGATACCATTTGCCATCTTTGTCAACATAACTGAGGTATTCATCGCGGGGTAGCTGCAATTGTGGCTCAGGTCTGTCACGGCGTAAATTCGAGTTTATCTGACTCAAATAAGCAAATGAGTCATACGGGAACCGGACGGCCCAGGGTAGTTTTGTGGGCTTGCCAAAACAACAGCCATTAAGAAAGCAGCCGATTCTTCCAAAAGCAAGCGCCAGCATCAGCCCGATCGCAAGGATGTCTAGGTAGCGGCGGATGGGAAGTTTGTTGCGCCAAAGAAAAAGAACGATAACAGTAATAGCTAATATAACTCCGCCCAATAGCTCAAGGCCGCCATTCCAAATAGCAAAAACAGAAAGCGGGTTTTCCCGAAACTGGTCGAAATAATGTATAACGAAAAATAAACGTGCGCCTACAACGCCAGCTATCAAAGAATACAAGGCGGCATTGGTGATAAGCTGAGGATTCGGAGTAACATCTCGGCTGAGGTATCTTATCAGCCAAACGGCTGCAAGAAAGCCGACGACCATCATCAGGCCATAGCTCTTTACAGTCCAGTGGAAGAAAGGTATTTCAAAAAGTTCGGGATGCATTTAA
>CAYNTC010000310.1:0-2971 GCA_964399795.1 uncultured Pirellulales bacterium
CCCGCGATGAGGCTTGCAGCCAGAAGATTGACGGACTTCTCACAGGCTACGGACACAATATCATCAGTTAATGCGTTGGAGGAACTGTTGCTCGTTGTATTGAATGTCACGTTACAGCAGTTCAGCGCGTTTCATGTTTGGTGTGCTTTGCGGGAACAGCCGAACGGACCTATGACATACCATGCGGGCAAAAGACGCGATGGCAAAACGGTCGAGCTGAGCCAGCTCAAGCTTGGTGAAAAAATCAATCAAGCTGTTGAAAAGGGACTTTCCATGGTCATGCCGCGAGTTGCCGCTGACTTAGAAGATACAGAAAGGATTCGCTCTGCAATGATTGCTTCTATTGTAAGCCCCGCTGGTTGTTACGGTGTGTTATATGTTGACAATGCTATGGTGCATCAGCACTATAGCCTGAGCGATCTGGACTACTTAATGCTGCTGGCCATGCACACAGCAGCAATACTTAAGAGACTGCTGAAGTGAACGAAAAGGATTAGCGCTTACCGCGACGAAGGGGCACTTCAAATTTCTACCATTGTCCTTTTGACTTTACAATTGCATGGCGTGCTGTTAGAATCCGCTTTAATCTCGCAGTATGTCGTTCGTTCTATAGCAAAAAAACGCAATACGCGATTGAAAAATGGCAGGAAAAATAGTTATTGACACCGAGCGTTGTAAGGGTTGTGGATTGTGTGTTATAGCATGCCCTAAGGACAGCATAGTCATCTCCAAAAAGTCCAACAAAAAGGGTTATTTCCCAGCTCAGGCTACAGATTCCGGGTGCACAGGCTGCGCCATGTGCGCTATCATTTGCCCGGATGCAGTAATTGAGGTATATCGAGAGGACAACGCAGGCGGAGAACCAAAGAAGAAAAGTAAGCCGCTTTTGATTAAGGAAAAGTCGTAAGTCCAATTGGATGCTTGCTATCTAACAACGTAAACGAAGTAGTTTGATTATTTTAACTTAGGCGATATTGTAGAAGGGGGCTTAACTTGACTATAAATATAAAAAAAATAATTCAAGATTACGAAAGAGCAATTTGCAAGATTATTCTTTGTTGTGTAACGGAATTGCCTTTCCATTTGGGTATCAAAAAGACCATCTCAATACTAAAAGGTTCAAAATCAACTTTCATAATCAATCATGGGCTACATAACCTTGCGGCATATTCGACTTTTCCAATGTTCACACGAAAACAATTGAGAACTATCATAGAAGCCCTTATTAAATCCGGACTTGTTGAAGTAGAATTTGTATCCAAATACGAAAACATGCCAACGCTCAAAATTACAACAAAAGGACGAGATTTTATTACTGGTAAGTATGAAACTGAAGTACAGTTCTTTGAAGATTTCGTTGATCGTAGCATTCCAGAGTTCGACGATTTTGAAAAAGAATTATTTGATGAACTTAGAAAATTGAGGAGAGAAATTGCACAACAAAGAGACATTCCAGCATTTATGATTTGCGGTGATATTACTTTGAGAGAATTAGCTAAACAAAAACCGACAAATGTTTCCTCTCTCCTCTCTCCTCTCTGTGCACGGCATTGGAGGAAAATTTACTCAGGATTATGGAGATAAGTTCATTGAAGCTATTACGAAGCACATAAATAATACAATGAGCCCTTCTAGGTGAATAGATCGCAAAAGTTCAAATAAGACAGCATATATGGTTCGCACTTTTGATATTCACCCAAGTTTTAACTTCGCATAAGTTTTTTCTATGCTGAGAACTTTGTCCTAAATTCTTAATCCGCCGATTCGACTGGCGGACTTTAAGTGATGAAGAAAAATGGATAAAAAGATAAAACTCTTGATAGATCGAATAAAAGCACATTTGATAAAAGTGTACGGCGGAAAGATTAAAAAGGTTATATTATACGGTTCTTATGTAAGGAGCCAAGCCACGACGGATTCAGACATTGATGTACTTGTACTGGTTGATAACTCCCTGAATCCTTCTGAAGTCAGAGAGAGCTTGAGCGAGCTTTTATTTGACATACTCCTTGAAGAAAGTGAGCTTTTTTCAGTTATAGTAGTTCCCGAACATCTCTACGAAACTTACAATTCTCCATTTATTTTGAGTGTGAAAAAAGAGGGATTGGTAGCGTGAAAGAAACGAACGAAAGGGTGTTAATGTGTGGCAATGAAGCGCTCGCCGAAGCGGCGATTATGGCTGGTTGCGATGCCTATTTCGGCTATCCGATTACACCACAAAACGAAGTCACCGCCTATATGTCCCGCAGGATGCCCGAAGAGGTTCGTGTATTTGTGCAGAGCGAGAGCGAATTGGCTGCGATTAACATGGTATTTGGTGCATCAGCAACGGGCAAAAGGGCTATGACAACCTCGTCGAGCCCTGGTATCAGTCTGATGCAGGAGGGAATAAGCTATCTATCGGGTGCTGAGCTTCCGGCGGTGGTCGTCAACGTAATGCGAGGTGGGCCCGGCCTTGGCAACATCGCACCATCACAGGGAGATTATTTTCAAGCCACACGTGGAGGTGGGCATGGCGACTATAGAACAATCGTGTTTGGGCCTTCGAGTGTTCAGGAACTTGTCGATTGCATGCCATTGGCGTTCGACCTGGCTGACCAGTATCGCATGACCGTTGTCATTCTGGCAGATGGTATCCTCGGGCAAATGATGGAGCCGGTAGTATTGAGGAAAAGCTCAAAGCTAAAAACTAAAAACTCAAAACTGCCTAAAAAGGATTGGGCTTTAACGGGAGCTAAAGGCAGAGCACAAAACATCGTCCGCTCGTTATGGCTCGACGAGGGCGTGCTGGAGCAACATAATTTCAAACTACAGGCTAAATATCAGCAGGTGCAGAAAAATGAAGTGCTCAGTGAACAATATGAAATTGACGACGCAGAAATAGTGGTCTTAGCCTACGGCGTTGCAGCGAGAATTGTCCGCGGTGCTGTCAGTAAGGCAAGAGCAGAAGGAATAAAAGTCGGCTGGATAC
>CAYNTC010000311.1:0-2955 GCA_964399795.1 uncultured Pirellulales bacterium
AGAAATGGATATCGAATTCTACAGAAACTACATGAACTCACTTGAAACTCAAGTGTATCCAAAGTGGCAGTACGACGAAATGAAGCCCTGTGGTGTCAATTTTAATAGTATTACAGTCGCCAGGGCTTACGAAAAACGCCACCAGAGGTCAAGAAATTATAAAGCCGAGAGCGAAGAGATAATCGCTCTTCTTGGCCTTGAGGCAAATCAAACAGTGATCGACATGGGTTGCGGGACAGGTGCGTTCGCTATTCATGCCGCATGTCACTGTGATAAGGTTTATGCAGTTGATATATCAAAGGCCATGTTAAAACAAGCCCGTAGAAAAGCCAGAAAGGCTAAACTGCATAATATTGAGTTCTGTCATGGTGGATTTCTCACATACGAGCACGAAAAAGAGCCGGCGGATGCTATTGTTTCTGTAAGTGTGTTGCACCATCTGCCTGACTTTTGGAAACTGATAGCCCTTAGACGATTGGCACAGATGCTCAAAATGGATGGTAAATTATATTTATTCGATGTGATCTTCTCTTTCGATATTGCCGGTTATGAATCCTGTATAGAAGGTTTCATTCAGTCTATGACCGAGAAGATGGGACTTGAAGCCAAAGGAGTCTTGAATACTCATTTACGCCAAGAGTACAGCACATGCAGCTGGATTATTCAGGGTCTGCTTGAACGCGCCGGATTCAAGATAGAAAAAGTTGATTACAAAGACAGCTTTATGGCAGCGTATCTCTGTGCAAAGAGCTGATATGGAGTCTTGCGAAAGTTAACTATTTAAACAAGCAAGAAATTCTGGAGCTAAGCGTGTAGAGATAGGTATTATTGCGAAAGATAAAAGGCTAAAGAACTGGTACAGGAAATTCGGTTTTATCAGGAAAGGCACGAAGAGGTTCGACCATCTGCCATTTGAAGTAGCTTTTATGTACGCTGATGTCACTTGATCGGTTTTGGGTTGTGATATAGCAGTGGACACAATCAGTTTCTATATTTTGGATGTTAATACTATAATGTCTTTTGCGTCGGCTAATAGCGAGGAGGAGAAATTATGAAGATATATGCGAAAAGAATGAGAACCCTGCCGAATTCGTTTATCAGGGAGATTCTCAAAGCGACACAAGACCCGAAAGTGATATCTTTTGCCGGCGGACTTCCGAATCCAAGGTTCTTTCCGGTCAAAGAGATCGGCGAAGCAGCAGCCAAGGTTTTACGCCAGGCAGGCAAAGCATCGCTTCAGTACAGTACTGCTGAAGGATATTTGCCGCTAAGACAGTACATCGCTGAGCGATATAGCATGAAAGGATTAAAGGTACATCCTGATGAGATACTTATCACCAACGGATCTCAGCAAGGGCTCGATTTAGTAGGCAAGATATTCATAGACAAGCACGACCGAATCGCGATAGAACAACCTGGGTATCTTGGAGCCATACAGGCATTTTCTGTGTATGAACCGCAATTCTGTCCTGTGCCGCTACTTGATGACGGCATCGATATAGACATGCTGAAAAAGACTCTTGAGGAACAGCTGGTCAAGTTATTTCACACGGTGATCAACTTCCAGAATCCATCAGGAATTACGTATTCTCAGCAAAAAAGAGTCGAGCTTGCCAAGCTGCTTGCACATCATAGATCGGTTTTGGTTGAGGACGATCCCTATGGACAGTTGAGATTTGAGGGAGACGACCTGCCATCGGTAGCAGGGCTGCTCGGTGAACGCGCGGTACTACTGGGCTCGTTCTCAAAGACGGTTGCACCGGGACTGAGGCTCGGCTGGGTCTGTGCAAAGAGGGATGTAATGGAAAAAATCATTGTCGTCAAACAAGCGAGTGACCTGCACTCAAATTACCTAAGCCAGAGGATTCTCCATCAATACCTGATTGACAACGATCTGGACGCGCATATTGCTCAGATAAGGCGGTCTTACAAGAGACAAAGAGACTTGATGGTGTCACTGATCGAGGAGCAGTTTCCTGAAGGAACACGTTTGACACGACCCGAAGGTGGGATGTTTTTGTGGGTGACGCTGCCGGAAGGAATATCATCATTGAAGCTGTTTGAGTTGGCGATAGAAGAGCATGTGGCTTTCGTGCCGGGTAAGCCATTTTACGTCGATGGAGATGGAGATAATACGTTAAGGCTGAACTTCTCAAATTCTGATGAAGACAAAATCGACCAGGGCATAAGACGTTTGGCGAGAATCGTCAAGAAAGAACTCACTAAAAGTAAGTAATCAAATAGTGAAAGGGCACGGGACAAATGGATAGGTATATATTCTACATTCTGGATGTTTTTGCTGAAGAAAAATATGCAGGCAATCAGTTCGCTGTAGTCCGAGACGCAGCATCTCACAAATTAGGCCCGGTGGATAATCAAATAAATGTGAAAATGCCCGGCGGAAGTTTATTAATAGAAATCGACGACAACGAAGAAATATGTCTGACCGGTCCTGTTGAAGGAGTATTCCAGGGTAACTTTCACCCGAACCTAAAGCAGAAGATTTCGGAATGATGCCAGTATTGATCTCACATAGTTGATGGTTAATCTAATATATAGAAGTGTATGCAGCGTTATTTCACAGTTGTTGAACAACACTCTAAAACTGAGGGAGATCATAGCCCAGATTTTTAGATATCATAACCTGATGATTATTTTCACGGTTTTTTGGGCCGAATCTCAGAAAAATCCAAAAAAATTCCTGGAAAATAGGTCGCTTTTATATTAAACTTATTTCAACGAAGGCAGGCTCGAAATTGTCATAGCATTTTTCGTTCGCCATCATAAATTAGTCCCATCTCATAATAGTCCTGCCTCCAAAAAATGATGTTTTTTATAGTTGTGCTCCGCGTCTGCTGATTGGATTGTCAGAGCAGTGGAGACAGAAGATGCTTTAAATTTGGCGTGACCCCCGAAAACTGTACCATTGCTGATTAGAGAGTATCCGATAGAATG
>CAYNTC010000312.1:0-2923 GCA_964399795.1 uncultured Pirellulales bacterium
TAATTCGCCAAAGTCCTCGCCATTCTCGATTCGACGGATCAATTCTTTGGCCAGCGTCCTGGCCTGCTCAAGCTGGTCCTCGTTAGGATTCGTGATATCAACTTTAGCTATATGAATATCAATTAGCCGGAATTGCAGAAGAGGGGGGGTCAAGAAAAACTCATCTTTCAATTCGTTATAGTATTCCACTAATTCCCCATGTGTAATGGGCCTGTTATTGGGCAACTTCGATGCGATGTAACTCTGAGTCAGAATTAATCTCTTCTGCTGTTCCTTGAATATTTTTCGATCCATTCCTCGCTGTCTAAGTGCCTCTATAGCTTTGGCCTCGTCGCCTCCAAAGCTTAGAATAAGCTTTCTTAACTCGCTCTCCGCTGCCTTATCCAAAGCTTCATCTACATTTTCTCCCAATTGCTGTTTGCCTTCCTGATAGAGTAGAATATTTGATACTCTGCTCATAACAGCTTCTTCAACCTTCGCCCGTGCCAGTTGCTTGAAATCTTCAAGGCTATTTGTTTTTGCGATGGGTTTAAGACTCTCTATAAGAGATACGCCAGATCGGTCGCGATTTGCCGGTGATCTAATTATCTCCTCATAGGTAAGAGTTTCTCCCCTTACAATCAGCACATCAGGCCGCTTCGGCTCTTGTGCAGATGCAATCCGTTCATACTCCTCGTCACTAAGAGTTGATTTGACTTTCTCTTCGCAGCCACTGGCCAGGCAAATAACGAGAATATAAAACGTCAAGAACACTTTTAGCCACTTGCCACCTACTGTTTTGTTCATCTTGAGCATATCTTTTAACACTAACACAAATTTCCCTTGATATGAAGACCTATTGTGATATTCCAACATTACCACTTAGGTCAAGCTCGTTAGCCACCTCACGCATACCCATAATCGCATCTGTTATGAGTTCAGTAATTTCCACACCTAACATTTGTGCGCCTTTTTCGATTATTTCTCTGTTTACTCCGGCAGCAAAAGATTTGTCTTTCCATTTTTTCCTGATCGATTTTGCCTTCATATCCATCACACTTTTACTTGGCCGCACTAACGCCGTAGCAACTATCAGGCCGGTAAGCTCATCAACAGCGTAGAGAACCTTTTCCAATTCGCTTTGAGGCTCGACATCAGTACATATCCCCCAACCGTGAGATAACACCGCTCGGATGTAATCTTCAGGCCAGTTGTGTGAGTGAAGAATCTCTTCTGTTTTCTGGCAATGCTGCTGGGGAAATTGCTCATAGTCCAGATCGTGGACCAGGCCGATAACGCCCCATTTTTCTTCGTCCTTGCCACGTTTCCGGGCAGAGTAGCGCATCACAGCCTCCACGGCCAGAGCGTGTTTAATCAAACCTTCGCTTTTATTATATTCTTTCAAAAGTGCCAAAGCTTCATCGCGGCTTGGTTGATGCTCTGACATTATTAACTCCCATATAAACTGTCCGGAAATGGATCCGAAACTTCGTCACGTAATCTAATCGAAAACAGATGATAATGCAATTATCATTTTAAGCTATGATATAGGCGTTTTCCTTTTGCAGATTCAGTGAAGATTTTTTTCAGCCTTCAGAGATTTTACTTGTATGTACGCCCCAAGTACTCCACTATCGCTCTTTTTGCCTCGAGCGGATTTATCATTCCCAGATGGCGGTAGATAATCTCACCGCCCGGCTTGACAAGGATAGTGTATGGAATACCGCCCGGTGACTGCATATCCACCGCTTCCATAAGGGCATATCTATTTTTTGAATTGTAAAGATAGTTCCTGCAAGACGCCTGATGTTTTTTCAAAAAAGATAAGGCCCTGTCTTTTCTCTCTGGTGCATCGGCACTAACAGTAATAAATTCGAAGTCTCTGCCACGATACATACGGTAGATGGTGACAAGCTCGGGGAACTCTACTACACAAGGCCCGCACCACGTTGCCCAGATATTAATAAGACGTAGTTTATCAGAGTCATTCTTAACAAGTTTCTTTAAGTCGGCTTCGCTTATCATATCCAACTTGACAGGTTCCTTCGCCCAGGCCTTTAGAGCATTTTCAACGGACTGTCTCTTATCCGACCATTTAATAGAGCAGCCAAATGTCCTTGTCTTCTCAACGGGAACTTCTTTTTCTTCTAATAATGCTTCAATTGCGTTACGCATGTCATGTGACTTGACCTGTTCAGGCTTTTCGGAATCGTCGATTCGGCCAACATAGCGTAGCTTTCGCTGCTTATCGAATATGAAAACGTGTGGCGTCGAGGTCGGACCATATGTCCGTGACACCTTTTGCTCATCTCCGTCGTATAAATAAGGAAAATTGAACTTGTGGTCTCTTGCCCGGATTTTCATCTCTTCTAACGAGTCGCTCATATCTGAGTAGCCAAGCTCATCCAAACGCACAGCATTGGGGTCATTAGGTGATATTGCGACCACTGCAACGCCTTTCAGCTTATAGTCTGCTGCTAATTTCTTTATGCGCTGCTCGTATGCCTGCGCGGTTGGACAGTGGTTGCAGGTGAAAATCACAACGAGAATATTGGCTGTGTCGAAATCCGTTAGCTTGTAATTCCGGCCATCTACACCCGGCAGGTTAAAATCGGGTGCGCTTTGACCGATTTTTAGTGTCACGACGTTATTTATCTCCGCTAAAGTGAAATTTGTTGCTATAAGCAAAATCATTATGACCGCTGAGAAAAATTGACTACACTTATTCATTGTTAAACCTTTCACAATTTTGGTCTTTTATTTCTACTTTACTCAAACTGGCCGGTTCTTGCTGTCATACCCGCGAAAGCGGGTATCCAATTAACGAATCGACCCGTGGATTCCCGCCTGCGCGGGAATGACGAATTTTGCTCTGTTGTTATCCGATAAGTTATTAACTCAAACTGACCGTTTTTATTGTCATGCTGAGCCGAAAGGCGAAGCA
>CAYNTC010000313.1:0-2919 GCA_964399795.1 uncultured Pirellulales bacterium
CAGTCTTTCCCTGCCATCTTTGGTCAAAACAGGATTTTCATAATATTCTTGGCCTACAATTTCTCCAACCATCACCTTCTTGAAGATTTCCCGCACGTTGTCCCTTGCTCTCTCCGGCAGAAAATTATCAAACCAATTCTTGCCGAGAATTTCATCCTCACTGTAGCCTAATATCTCACAGCCTTTTCTGTTTATTAATCCTACTCTTTGCTCAGAGTCGATCGCAACAAGAATAACTGCTGCTATATCAAGATATTTTTGTGCCTTGTCCCTTTCTTTTCGAATCAATTTCTCCGCCTGTTTGCGCTCGGTGATTTCTAGTGCCGTATTAGCTATGCCTATTATCTGCCCGTTTGCATTTTCAATAGGATAGGCGCGGATAAACCAAATCCTCCCATCAGGAGTAGTCACTTCCATTTGCTTTCTTTTACCGCTTTTAATTACTTCCTGCACCGGACACACCAAGCATGGTTTCCTGCGTTGATGCCATATTTCATAGCAATAACGTCCCACCAATTTCTCAGGAGCTAAACCAACCGATTCGCCTGCGGCCTTGTTCGCCCATAAAATTCTCATTTCCATGTCTCGATATACTACGTGTTCCGACATAGTGGTCAGAATGGATTCTTGTTCTTTTTGAATCCTTTTTAGCTCCTCCTCCGCTCGCTTGCGATCGGTGATATCCGTTAAAATTATCTGCACACCAATTACTTTTCCCTCCCGTACTATTGGATTATCTCTATACTCTACGGTGGCGATTCCTTTGGGAGTCATTACGTCCATCTCACCTTTGACAGGATTACCTTTAATCAAAGTAAGAAAATCACTAACTGCTCTGGCCTTGTCATATTCGGGAATGAAGTCAAACAACCTTTTCCCAATCAATTCCTCTTTCTTAAAGTCATACTCTTCAACCAGCTTATTTACCTCAGTAATCCTTCCCTCTATATCCACCGTTAATATCGCCTCTCGTGCATTCTCAAATAGATCCTTATATTTCTTCTCACTCTCCCGCAGTGCTTGCTCAGCTTTCTTGCGATCGGTGATGTCTCTTATGATATGGACGGCGCTTGTTAGCCGGCCTTGCTCATCGACTATCGGATCGACTGAGACCTCTATCCAGAGGTCTTTTTCGGGTATTTGCAGCTCCAGCTCCTCGTGTTTCTTTGTACTCTGCGCCGCTTTAAGCTGGCATACTTCCAGCGGCTGGTCTGTGCCATGAGTTAACTGCCAACACGTTTTCCCGACTATCTCGTCAAGCGGCCTGCCAAAAAAACGCGATGCTGCAAGATTAGCTTGAATAATCTTGAATTGGCTATCAATAAGGATTATAGCATCTTTGGTTGCGTCGAAGGTCCTTTCCCATTCGATCCATGCCCGATCCAGCTCCTGGTCTGAGTCCTCATATCTAGTCGTATCCCGTTTGAGCCGTTCTAACTTTGCAACACGTGCGCGGAGCTTGCGGACTTCCTCAATGGAATTTTTGCTCGTCTCGCCATGCTCCCGCATCATTTCACTTCCCTGCAGGCTGACCGATCAATTAGCCCACTTTATCAATCACTACTATCTTAAAAACCGACCTATTCGGTACACTTCGTGGCTGTGATCTCTGCACATGTACAACATAAGTAGACTAATACGCCTGAAGTTGACGAGAACCGTCGTACAATTTCCATCGTAGGTGTACATCTGAAATGCCGTTGAGGCAGGTAGACCTCGCCCCCTTCATCGTTACGATGCGAACCAGCGATTTTAGCATTCCCTACCGCCATACCTTTCCCTTATCTAAACTAATTCTATAGAACGATAACAATAAGTCCAATAAAATTCTCGACTTTGTCAACTTTTTGTAAGTATTGCTAACGAATTATACCAATTGTGCTTGATATTTATGCCTTTGTTATTTCGACCATAGGGTTGCGAAGCAACCCGAAGCGGAGAAATCTATTAAAAAGCAGATTTCTCGACTCCGCTTCCCCTTCGACTTCGCTCAGGGCTAAAGGCTGAATCGCTCGAAATGACAAGAATAAGCGCATTGATTATTCACAGTCAGTATTAGATAAGGAAAGCATAAGGAAGACAACGGGCGTGAAGTCAGTAAAACATCTATGCCACGCCCGAAAAGGTGAGGTCATGTAGCCCCGGCAGGAATCAAACAAAGAAACCTTAGAACCGAATCCCCCGTATTTTTGAACTGGTGCTCCTTACCCCCAGGCACAAAGATAACGTACTCACTTTCGAATTCATATCTCTTTTGCTCGCACACGAATATACCCTTTCCCTCAATCACAAACACCTCGTGCTCATGGGGATGAGTATGCAATGGCGTATTTCCGCCGGGCTGCAATTCGAACATACGCATCGCGAAGTTCTCGGCTCCGTCGGCCTTGGAAACAAGCCATCTTATTTCAACACCCTTTGCACCAGCGATCTCCACAGTGCTTTTTAGTATATTAGCGCTTTTTTCTACTTTCATCAGCTAACCTCATATCTGAAAGAATTACCCAAGTTTCTTGGCAAGAATTTCGGAAACAACTTTTGGATTTGCCTGACCTTCAGTTTTCCGCATAACTTGGCCCAATAGAAAACTTCGAGCCTTATTACTCTTCTTACCACCGCCGGTTACATCTTCGACCGCCTTGGGATTCTCTGCAAGTGCCTGGTCAACTATCGTTTCCAGCTCGCTAACATCACTTTTTTGGATCAAATTGCGTTCCTTAGCAATTTCTTCAGGTGTCTTGTTCAAATCTTCAATACTTATAGCTGCTATCGTGCTCGACGCCGTAGCGCTAACAACCGCTTCGGTAATCATAGTAGCTAATTGTGCTACCTTTTCCGGGGAGACTCCTAACTCTGCCACGCCGCAACCTTTCTCATTAGCCAGCTTCTGGTAGTCCTGAGTTACAAGGTTGCAGACTC
>CAYNTC010000314.1:0-2912 GCA_964399795.1 uncultured Pirellulales bacterium
AACCAGATTTTTAGAATACTGGGATGAAATGACTCTACGTCAGCTTGGTCAACTTTCCAAAATCGATCTATCAATGGAAGTTGCGAAAGTTGACCCTAAACTTGAAGCTAGCATTAAATCAACAATTAGTGCTCTCGAGCGCCAGGCCCAGGCGATAGATATGGTCAATTCCGGCATGGCCGAGAATGTCAAGATTGCAGATTTTATGATCAAGGCTCAAAAGGCTTACGGCGAAGGGACAACTGAATATGAAGAGGCAGTTAAGCGCTATATTGAGTTACTTAACAAGTTGGATGAGAGTGCCAAGCTATCTGCCGATGGGGTTGCTCAGGCATATAGGTCAATGTCGAGCCAAATGACATTGATGACTCAAGAGGCTTATAACGTCCAGGTAAGTGCGCTTAACAAGCTGCGAGATCAATATATTGACAGCACAAATGATATGCTAACTGTTGATAAATGGTATCACGAACAATCCATAAAATTGGAGATAGATCGCCTTAAGGCGAGTCAAGACATTTTCAAGGGTCTTAAGGCAGCAAGTTTTCAGATGCAGCTTGAGATGATGTCTATAGGGGAAATGTCATATAAAATTGCACGTTCCATGCAGACTTCTTTTGGTGATGCCATGTACAACATGATAGCCGAAGGCCGAAGCTTCAGAGATGCGATGACCGGATTCTTAGCAGATGTTGGTAGATACATGGTTCGACTTGCTTCGATGGAAGTTGCTAAATCGATATGGGGTTCGGTGTTTGGTGCAATAACAGGTGGAGCAATACAGACATATAGTACGCCTACGACTTTAACTCGCAATGTCCCGTCTGCCGCAAGTTTAATGGGTGAATATGGTGCTGGTTTTTTCGCCAAAGGTGGCATAGTTGGTTCAAGCATGGCTAAGATTCAACTACCGGCAGAGGTTTTTGAAGGAGCTGCCAAATTTGCTCACGGTGGGATAGTCGGCTCAGCTATAGCAAAGGTCCCTTTGCCAGCGGAAGTGTTTGCAGGTGCTCCGAAGTTTGCTCTTGGAACCGATGGATTCCCCGCGATCCTTCACAAGGATGAGCATGTGCTTACGCCGCCACAAATGAATGCCCTGGTAGGCTTGGCAGCAGCGCCAAGTGAAAAGAAAGGTGGTGATGTAATAATCAATTTGCATTACACAGCATCGAAGCCGCTACATGTAACTAAATACGAGCAATACTTATTGAGTGAAAAGCGGATCATTGACGTTTGGCTGAATGATCTTATGCAAAATGGTCCTGTACGGGGAGCTATTCGGGATACGGCTGCTCATCGATGAGTTAAGGCTTATGAAATGTTCAGTTTACCGGAAAAAAATATATAGAAGTTACGATAGTGAATCATAGTGAGCATGGGTTTTGCCTCGTCGGCAAGGAAATCAAGGAAGGCGACGATGGCATGATTCGAGTCAAAGCTCACATAGCCCTATCAAACGAACAATTATGGCCCGAAGATGATCCGGAGCCATTTGATTTTCCTTTGGGTTCAGGCCGGCTGGCATGAGGGAAGTTTACACTTTACTAAGATAGCTTTGCGCTAACCAGCCGGTTAAGGCTGACGTTTTCCTCGGCAGCTTTAAGAACAAGCCGACGATGTACTTCCGGTGGCACTCGAACCATGAATTTGCCACTATATTTGCGAGAAGTAATTGGCTCCGGTGGTGATTCTCCGTTGGCTTGCATATCCTTTACGGTCTCAGCTACAATCTTGCGGATTCCCTGCAGGGCCTTTTCCGGGGTATCGGCCAACCAGCTTAAGCTCGGAAATTCTGCACATAAACCTACATATTGACCATCTTCTTCAGACCAAAACTCTCGATACACATAATGGTCATTCTTTAAGATTTTTTTCATTCTGTAACCTTTCAATAGCTTTGAGTACTTGTTTTACCTGATACGGCTTAGCCATACCTTTATCGTTCTGAATATTAACTCGTGGGTCACCACGCCAGGGCATCCGGTAAATGCGATGACTGCTTTTGCTCTGACGTGGATTACCAAAGTAATGATCGCAAACCTTACATAACTCAGAAAAGCGTATTCCCTTTGGATTGTTTCGCATCTGAATCAGAACATCCTTGATATCTGTCATAATTAAATAGTAGCACTAATGATACTATATGTCAAGAAGAAATTGACCTTTTTTTTAAAAAATGTCAATTGGATTATCTTTAGATTAACCTCTTGTGGCTTGATAGGATAATTGAGCGAATCTTATATTGGGGGTAGCAGCAGGTAGGGTGCTAACCGGAATCGCGGAATCTCGGCATTTTGAGCCGTTGCAGAACGGGGTGAAATTAAAGAGGCAATCTATATGAAGAAATACCCTTGCTTCGCAACTTTGTTTAAGGTTTATCGGATTGACTATCCTAAAAAAGCCACATCAGATTAGAATCGCTGTGTTACCAATCAAAAGTCTTTAGACGGTTCCGAGGTATCTTCAAAGGTAGTTTCAAATACTTGGATTTGACGGTCAATTTAGAATCCATTTCCAGTTGAATGGTAGAAAAACAAGAGCTTAATTACTCTTGAAAAATTCAAATTTAACAAGGTAGGTGATAAATATTATTCGGTTTGGCGTCAAATTTAAAAAAAGTTAACCAACATAACGTCAGGCAAGGCCATGATAAAACCTTGGAGGTTTTTGAAAAAACACAAAAAAAGTTTGAAAGAGATCATCCCTACTTTTACATCTTCAGTCATAACATCTACAAACTCACAGAGGATACGGACCTACTCATTACGATCCTCGCACTTTACCATGATCACATCGTCGAATTGACTGACAAAGTTATCACTGATGAGATCAAACAAATACACTTAGATAGCTTTGAACGTCTTAGAAATTTCACAGGTTCTTTGAGTAAATCCGCTCTTGAGACACTTGTA
>CAYNTC010000315.1:0-2898 GCA_964399795.1 uncultured Pirellulales bacterium
TTTATGCGGAATATGTCAAGGCCAAGCTCCTTGAAGACTATATTACATAGTTCAGTTTTTTCTTTATGGTTCACAAAATTCATGGTGTAATAGGCACCGGAGGCACCGAAACCTTCTATTTTTTGATGGCGTGTACTTACATCAATCTGGCATGTACCAGTGGGCTCGGCGGGAATGGGCCTGGGTGCAATGACCTCAGGACCATATACATTAGCGTCATCAACGTAAAAATTAACGCCCGGCGCAGGCCCTTCAAAGTACACATCCAGCACCGATAGCGAGCCTCTCACTTCCAGTTCGAATTCGCCTGAAAGCTCAGTCCAGTCGCTGTCCGTGGCAGTCACACTAGCTACGTTATGATAATTGGTGCCGCTGTCATCCTGCTGCTCGACGGATAAAGTAACAGTATCGCTCGGAGCGTTTTCAAGTCTTACCCAACCTGATAACTTGTAGGTCTTTTCATCCACCATTTTGCCAAATAGAGACTGTTTTATTCCCTGCCAATTCGCGCCTCTGTTGTATGCTTTGGCACAGCCCGAACCGCTGTGAACCGGTGACTTAACGGCCTCAATTGAGCAGGTTCGGTCGAACCAGCCGTCCGTTCCGCTTTCAAAGCCGGGATTGACTAAGACGTTGGTGTCGCCATAAGCGCTCACTATTGATAAAAACACCAACATAAAAAGAGATTCACATAGGGCCTTCAATGACATGTTTCTACCCCTTAATCAAAAGTTAATCTTAAACTTTATCAACCATGCTTTTTTTACCGGCTTGGCATAATAACACATTAACTGCTGCTCTGCAATATAGCATTTTGTGCTATCTTATCTCGCTCCAGAAATGCGCGGCGATAATTAATACCAAAGGTAACTCAATGGTTTTTTTAAGGAAAAGATGCACTTATGAAACCTCAATTCAAGAAAAAATCAAAAAATATGATTTTATGCATGATTTTCTAAGCCATCTTCTTGTTGACTTTGATTCGAATACACTTTATACTTTTGCCAAATATTTAATACGTATACGTATTGATCTTTCAAAGGATACAATGGCGACAGGACATGAGATTGCGATGGGGCTTCGAGCGGCCTACCGGGTTATGCACCGCCAGACCGATGCCTGCCTCGCAAAGCGTGGGGTGACAGCCAATCAATTCGTACTGCTGGCCCTGCTGGCCGAGGAAGATGGAGTCACTCAGCGGGAGCTTGTCAGGCGGTCTTGCTCCGATCCCAACACAGTTAGTGCTATGCTCGTGCTTTTAGAGAGTCGTGGTCTTCTGTCACGTAGGCGGCATCCAAATGACGGCAGAGCACGCAATGTTACTCTTACGCACAAGGGGCGGCGAATGTACAAGAGGCTGTGGAGGGAAAGCGAACGACTGAGGCAGCAACTACTGGAGCTTTTTCAGCCAAAACAAGCAGATGCACTGGTTGGACTCCTTAAGCGAATTTCTAAAGCAATGATATAAGTAGAGCAGCATCCCGGCCGGCATTGATATACGGTGTCAATCGTCACCGATAACAATTAGCACAGAACTATTTATTTATGGGAGAAAGAAAATGATGAGCACTCGAAAAATAAACACACTAATATCGGCTGCGGTGATGTTGATGGCGTTGGCGATAACTTGTACAGCGACAGAACAACCAGCGGATGAGCGCCCAAGGTTTGGCGGCGCTCGTGGTCCCCGTGTGGTCTCACCTGAAATCTCTACGGATAGGCGCGTAACATTTCGCGTGCTGGCACCAAAAGCGGAAACTGTGCAGCTTGGCGGCACCGATATCATGGGCTTTGGCTTTGGCCAGGGTGCAGCTATGACCAAGGACCCTAATGGGGTCTGGGAAGTGACGCTGGGCCCGCTTGATGCGGGGGCGTATCGCTACAACTTTAATGTGGACGGCGTGTCGGTAATCGATCCGCGTAATCCCTCAACGAGCGAATCCAACAGCAACACATGGAGTCTGGTGTATGTACCCGGGTTGGACTTTATGGATACGAAGGATGTGCCCCATGGCGCCGTTGCCGAGGTGACTTATTACTCCAAGTCGCTAAAACGCTTTCGCCGCATGCACGTTTATACGCCGCCGGGTTACGAATCAGGCAAGGGCAAATACCCTATCTTTTACCTGTTGCATGGGGCATTTGATTGCGACGATTCATGGACGTCGGTCGGTCGCGCCGGATTCATCTTAGACAACCTGATCGCCGCCAAGAAGGCTAAACCGATGGTGGTTGTAATGCCTGCCGGTCATACTGGGCCGTTTACATTTAGCGATGGACTCGACTCAGCCATCGATGAGTTCATACAAGA
Organism: uncultured Pirellulales bacterium; assembly: GCA_964399795.1. Lineage (GTDB taxonomy): Bacteria > Planctomycetota > Phycisphaerae > Sedimentisphaerales > Anaerobacaceae > CAYNTC01. The sequence continues at coordinate 2,312 of CAYNTC010000315.1, forward strand.
TTTCCGCAACGACATCCAGCCTTATGTGGAAAAGAATTACCGGGTTTATACGGACAGGCAGCATCGTGCCATTGCCGGTCTTTCTATGGGTGGTGCCCAAACGCTCAACATCGCCATTCCTAACCTGGATGATTTCGCATACATTGGCGTATTTAGTTCGGGCATTTTCGGAATCACGGGCAGCGGTCCGTGGGCGGACTCAGGTCCGAAGTGGGAGGAGCAGAACAAGGACGTTTTGGACAAAGCCGAATTGAAAAAAGGGCTCAAGCTCGTTTGGTTCGCCACCGGCAAGGATGACTTTCTCGTTGGGACTTCACGGGCGACGGTCGACATGCTCAAGAAACACGGATTCGATGTAGTCTATAACGAAACATCCGGGGCGCATACATGGATCAACTGGCGCAAATACCTTAACGAGTTCGCGCCGCAATTGTTTCAGTAAACAGACATCGTCCACTTGTCAGCCAACGACATAGCTGAGAGACAAACAATTAAGCACTGATGGAGGCACTATATCAGCAGTTGGCAAGGGTGAAAAACTAATGGGCGATGCAGGATTCGAACCTGCGACCGGCTGATTAAGAGTC
>CAYNTC010000316.1:0-2895 GCA_964399795.1 uncultured Pirellulales bacterium
CATGAGCCGCTTTCTGATTGAAAAATCCTGTATTTTTCAATCAGGAGCAGTATAATTAGTACAAACGTTAATCGACGTGGTTTTTTCTCATTCCCGGCGGCATATACAAACCGCTGCGACCCTTTGTCTCGCGGAAATCGACTATGATATTGACCGCATCCTGAGGCTCATTTACAATAGTAAATACGTTCATATCTTCCGGAGAAATGTATTTGTGCTCTTTCAGCATTTTCTGCTTCATCCATTTGATTAATCCATCCCAATAGTCACTACCCATTAAGATCACTGGAAACTGCGCCTGTCTGAGCGTTTGAATCAGCACCAAAGCCTCTGTAAATTCATCCATTGTCCCGTAGCCGCCCGGAAAGACAATAAAGCCGTGTGCGTATTTCAAGAACATCACTTTACGACAGAAGAAATACCGAAAGTTTAGTGAAAGATTCTGGTATTTGTTTGGAAGCTGCTCCACCGGCAGTTCAATATTTAGCCCGATACTCGTGCCGCCCGCTGCCATGGCCCCCCTGTTTGCCGCTTCCATAATCCCTGCCCCTCCGCCGGTTATAATGGCAAAATCTGCCTTTGCCATCTCAAAGGCTGTCCGTTGAGCAAGTTCGTAGTATTTACTTTCCGGCTTTTCCCTGGCGGAACCAAAAATGGAAACCGCGGGACCGACAGAAGCGAGTTCCTCAAATCCCTCCGTGAACTCTGCCATTATTCTAAATAGCCGCCAGAGGTCTTTAACGGGACTTTCAGCAATATCCATCACACAAAAAACTCCATCAAATGTTTGTTGTACTTTTAGTGTCTACTGTTCGCTTAATTTATAATACCTACCACAATGACGGGTTGTTCGCAGCAGGACAGTATTTTGAAATCGGGCAATTCTCACAATCTGGTCTACGAGCCTTACAGATATTTCTGCCATGAAAAATCAATAAGTGACTGAACATCGTCCAGTTCTTCTTAGGCACTATTTCGGCCAAATCGAATTCCAACTTTACCGCATCGCTATTAGCCGATAATCCTAATCTTCGTGAGAGCCGAATAACATGAGTATCGCAGACTATCCCAGGCACGCCAAACGCGTTGCCCAACACGACATTCGCTGTTTTTCTGCCCACGCCGGGCAGAGTGAGAAGCTCTTCCATCGTGTTAGGGACTCTGCCACCGTATTCCTCCAATAGTCTTGTACAACAACCCTTAATATTGACAGCCTTATTGTGATAAAAGCCGGTGCTTTTTATGTCAGACTCGATCTGCTTTATTTCGGCTTTAGCCCAGTCTTTTGCCGACCTGTACTTTTTAAATAAATCCTTCGTGACCATGTTGACACGGACGTCTGTGCATTGCGCTGATAGTATGGTCGCGATCATCAGTTCCAGCGGGTTTGTAAACTTCAGTGCTGTTGTAGCTTCTGGGTAAGTTTTTTTCAAGATCGGCCAGATATTCTTTACTCGCTCGGCGGCCTTAGCTTTGTTGATTTTTAGTTTTACTTTCTTAGGCATTTTGCCTTCGTACCTATCTTTGGGACTTATTTGGTGAATTGCTCCATTATTAGTTGGCAAGGTTGGTCAGGGCCTTTTCCAATTCGCGTGCGAACAGGATGCCGCGCCATTTGATAGGCTCTTGTTGGCCTGGCACAAGCAGCATACTAACCGGTACGCCCGGTTCATTGTATGTGTTCTTCAAGGCAAGTGTGGCTGGCGAATCCTTTTCAGTTGTGTCGGCTTTGATCGCTAAAACGTCCTTTTCCTTTATTAATCCGGCAATATCTTCTCGACCATAGACCAACCTCTCAACCGTCTTGCAACTTAAACACCAATCTGCAGTAAACTCGATCAAGACCGGTCGCTCTTGTTGCAGGGCTTTCTCTATAGAAACCGAATCGTAGCTATGCCAGTTAATCAGTTCGTCGGCTGGAGGACTTAGAAAAGTCCATCCACCTGCAATTGCTACAATCGCTGCCACAATTCGAATGGCCCACTTACGCGTCGGTTTTGTACCATAGCTGACCCACTTGCTCCACATCCAAACGCAAAAGGCTAATATGACACCAAAATATAAAATACCTGCTATCCGTGTTTCCGGCAGCGCTGTAATGAGTTTGACCGCAATCAGCAACAGAAGGAAGCCTACCGTCTGTTTGAATAGTTCCATCCAGCGTCCGGCTTTCGGCAGACGCTTTAATAGGCTGGGCATTGAAGTCAAAACCGCGTACGGAATGGCCATTCCGATGCCTATAGCCATTATTGCGATTGTTGCGAGCAGCAATGGCTGAACTTGTGCCCAGGCAAATGCCGCCGCGAGGATTCCGAAGCTACAAGGTGTGCTCAATATTGCTGCCAGAAATCCCATTCCTACAGCTCCAGAGTACCCCTGGCCGGCGCCGGATTTGCCGGCGATCGATGATGGTACGCTGATTGTGAAGACATCGAACATATACAACGCCAGTGCTACAAGCAAAAGCGCCATCGCCGCAACGAACGAAGGATTGCGGAACTGATCACCCCACTGTAAAACGGTTCCATAAAAGATGCGCAAAATTATGCTTGCGCCGGCAAGACAGGCAAAGAATAACAGTATTCCCACACAAAAGGCAAGTCCCATGGATATGGACCTACCTTTGCTTTGTTTTGCCTGCTCGACTATGCGCATCACAATAAGGGGCAGAACAGGCCAAATGCATGGCATGATGTTCAAAGACAATCCTGCTACTAATGCCAGACCAAGCGCAAACCAGATCGAGTAACTCGGGCCCTTAATCGCCACTTTGGCTGTTGCGTCTTCATCTGCCTCATCCATTGCTTCAAAGGCTATCTTTTTCCAGGAATCAGATTGGCTAAGATCAATTCTTGTCTGTAAGGTCTTCTCGAATGGCGGCAGACAAGCCATGCT
>CAYNTC010000317.1:0-2873 GCA_964399795.1 uncultured Pirellulales bacterium
TTTGGTTCTGATAGCTGATTGAAGAACTGGGCATAAGCGCTCATTCAGGTTAGCACGTTTAGACCTTTTTAATGGCGTACTGACGTGCAGCCTGGATTTCTTCGAGAGTGGGGCGGCGGTTGATTTTGGAATGTGAAGAAGCGTTGAAGCAGGGTCGGTACTGGTCCATGACATTTATGGTTGTTTTTGGGCTGATTTGGTCAGCTAAGAAGTCGATAATTTCAAAACTGCCAGCGAGATTTTCCGGCAGGACGAGATGGCGGACTAACAGGCCACGAGTAGCAAGGCCAATTTCGAGTTTGAGGTCGCCTACCTGGCGGTGCATTTCGCTGACGGCACTGCGGTTTATTTGGGGGTAATCCGGTGCACTGGAGAGCTGTTCAGCAACCACAGGGTCAAAATACTTCATGTCGGGCATGTAGATATCTATGTAGCCGTCAAGCAGCTTGAGAGTTTCAACGGAGTCGTAGCCGCCAGTGTTGTAAACTGTCGGTAGTGTTAGGCCTTTTTCTTTTGCAATTTCAATGGCTGCAACGATAGCTGGGATAACGTGAGTGGGCGTGACGAGGTTGATATTGCTGCAACCATATTCCTTCAACTGGAGCATAGATTGAGCCAATTGCTGGATTGTCATTTTGCGTCCGTAGCGGTAATGGCTGATGTCGTAGTTCTGGCAGAAGATGCAGCCGAGGTTGCAGCCGGCGAAAAAAATTGTGCCTGAGCCGCCCAGGCCGACGAGGACACTCTCCTCACCGAAGTGGGGGCCGATCGAACTGACAAGCGGCAAATCAGCAATGCCGCAAAAGCCGGTCTGTCCCTTGCTGCGATAGACTTTACACGTGCGCGGGCACAGTGTGCAGGGATTCATAAGGTCCCACAGTTGCCTGGTAGTTTGACTAAAAGATTCGAGGTCGATCATGTAGAGCTATGTTCCTGATGGATTCTTAGAGGCAAATAGTTCAGGTGATACTATCCATTCTATTTGCCAGCGGTTCTCTTCTGAACGGCTCAGGCAGACGATGCCGGCATTCTTAAAGTCTACAGCGTCGGTCAAGTCTGAGCCTGTGAGAAGCAGCGATGTTAGTTTGCTCAAAAAAGGAAGGTGTCCAATAATCATAATGTCATTTGTGGCGGAGGAAAGCTCTGCGGTAATAATTGTGACATCATCATTTGGCCCAAGTCCATCGCGAGCAGTACGATCTTTACTAATGGTTACCACCTCAGCGAGTGCATCGGCGGTTTGAATAGCACGCTTCTTTGGGCTGTGCCAGAGGTAGTCAACTTTCAGACTTAGAGGCTTTATGAACTCTGTGACATTACGAATTTCGCTGTAACCTTCCTCTGTTAATGGCCTTTCCGGGTCGAGCTGCTTGGGAGCAGCTTTTGCGTGTTGAACAAGATACAGTTTCATTTTCCAGTCTCCTTTATTGAATGTGACTATGGTTAGAGTATAGCGTTGTCATCCAATGTTACAATCGTTTGTACGCTTACGTGCAAATTTGCAGGAATTTTTCGTGAGCGTTGTTGTGCGAGCAGGAAATCTGGGATATTGCGGTAGAATCATATTTAAAGTATATTCTATAATTAAGAGATTAGGTTCTACATGATGGAAAAAAGAGAAAAAGCTACAGAACAGAGGGTTGAATCAGCGCATCTTAAAAAAGAAGCGGCTGACCTTCGTGGGAGCGAGGACCGATCGGCTGAACGGGAGTATTCGGTGGCGATTCGCTTGCGCAGGGGCGAGCGCGCGGCAGCACAGGAGTTAGTCGATATGTACTACGAGCGGATATACTCTTTTATGCGGGGAGTCGGACACGGTCAGCAGATCAGCGAGGACCTGACGCAAGAGACGTTTCTGAAAGCCTGGGCTCATATAGGTCAACTGAGAAATGGAAGGGCGCTTGGAGGGTGGCTATATCGTATCGCAGGCAATGTTTCAAGGGTTTACTGGCGTAAACAAAAAAATAGAAAGTTTGCGAGCATGGAACGCATCGAGAAAGCAGCGAATGGAGAGACTGAGCCTGAAAAGGTCGGCCACTATGAGGAGCTTGTTAGATTACAAGAAGCCATTGCCCAGCTGCCGTGGAAGCTGAGAAATGCAATTGTTTTGCACTATATGCAACACTTGACTATTGTAGAAGCTGCGGAGGCGGCAGGTGTGAGAGAGGGGACTTTTAAAAGCAGACTAAACAGAGCACTACAGATTTTGCGAAAACAGGTTAGCTAAGCGGCCGTCGCTATTGGCAAACTATAGAAGGGAACAGGTACAAATGAGGTTGTGATGGAAGAAAAGGTAGAAAAACTTCTGAGTGAGTTGGCAGAGCGAGTAGGACAGCCTGTACGTCAGGGCTTAGCGGAGGATATCAAAAGCTTGATTCCCAGCAGGATTATTCCACATACGATGGACACTATCAACATAATAATAGACCTGCGGGTAAATAAGTGGGCTGCTGCTGCTGCGATAGTTATCACATTGATTTTGCTGACGAGTCTTCTCGGCGGCGCAGGCTCGGCTGGTGACAACATCTACAGAGATGGTGAACTCTTGATGAAGTATGTCTTCGGATGGGATGGTGCTTCCAAGAGTGAAATGTTGGCAGTTAAGTCCAAATATGAGTGTCTGATCCAAGAGGGTATCGAGGCAGTATACTTCGGTGATAAGGCGGATTTGAATGATGCTGACGCGGTGCTGTTGCAATGGAAGCTTCCTGATGGGAGGTACGAGGTGATCCTCGGTGACTTGCATAGGGAGACAGTCACGGCGGAAGAGTTAATTAAGCTGCAAGTGCAGATGCTGCAGAATAGGATAAGCAGATGAGTGTGCCAAGTAAAGCTAATACAGGCAAGCCGGACAATCCGGCACGGCTAAAGAC
>CAYNTC010000318.1:0-2861 GCA_964399795.1 uncultured Pirellulales bacterium
TCATAATCAGCCAATGGTTGGCAGATGACCTCGGTGCCAAGGTAGGTGATGAGATCAAGTTAAGCTACTTTGTCCTCGGACCAATGAGAAAGCTTGATACTGGCGAGAATTCATTCAGGGTGCGTTCGATTGTGCCAATGGATAATTTAGCAATAGACGAAGATTTAATGCCCGACTTTCCGGGGATAGCAGAAGTTGACAACTGTAGGGATTGGGAGCCAGGAATGCCAATTAAGCTCGATAAGATACGTGATAAAGATGAGCAATACTGGAACAGGTATCGGGGCGCACCTAAAGCGTTTGTGACATTAAAAGCAAGTCAAAATATGTGGGGTAACCGGTTTGGTAATCTGACGGCTGTTCGCTGGCCTGCCGAGAATCAGTCAAAAGAAGAAATAGCAAGTGCATTGCTGACGGAAATAGATGCTGCAAGTGCGGGAGTTTACTTTGATGATGTGCGGTCGCGTGGCGTAAAAGCAGGTGAGGAGGGGACAGACTTTGGAATGCTTTTTCTGGGCCTAAGCATGTTCCTGATAATAGCAGCAATAGTGTTAATGGCTCTGGTTTTTGTTTTCGGCGTTGAGAAACGAAGCGAACAGGCGGGGACATTGCTTGCGATGGGCTATACACAGGCATCGATACAAAGATTGCTTTTGGCTGAAGGTGGGATGCTTGCTGTTGTCGGAGCGATAGCAGGCGCGGCTGGGGGTATCTTGTATACATCAGTCATGATTGTTGGTCTACACACAGTGTGGCGAGGAGCAATTGCAGGGACTACGATACACTTCGGTGTTCAGCCAGGGACGATTCTGATTGGAGGTGTCAGCGGAGTTGCGATGTCAGTGGCAGCTATATTTTTGAGCCTTCGCAGACATTTGAAACGGCCTGCGAGGGAACTGCTTACAGGCGAAGTTCGATGGGGACTAAAGACGGGAAAAGGTAAGAGGCGATATTACGGAGGTTTAATAATCGGTGGGCTTGCAGGATTATGCGCGGTGGCGATTATTGTTCTTGCGAAGAAAGTAGAAAGCACTGCCCTGGCTGCGGTGTTTTTTAGTGCTGGTGCATTGTTGTTAGTTGGCGAGCTTGGCTTTGCACATTCGCTTATGAAATTTGTTTCAAGCCGTTTGACAAGACCGGTTAGGTCAATTAGAGGGCTGGGCCTACGCAGTTGTGCGCGAAGAATTGGCAGGAGCCTGGCGGTAGTGGGATTACTCGCTGCCGGTAGTTTCATGGTGATATCAGTTAGTGCTAATGCTAAGGGGCCTTTGGCTGACCCATGGGAGAGGAAATCGGGGACGGGTGGATTTGCTTTGTTTGGTGAATCTACGATTGGCATTTTGAAGGATTTGAATAGCAGCGAGGGACGGGCAACAGTTGGGCTGGATGATAAAAATTTGCAGGACATAAGTTTTGTGCCGTTTCGGGTACGGCAAGGGGACGACGCGAGCTGCTTCAATCTTAATCGCGCACAAAAGCCACAGTTGCTGGGCACAGAAGCGAGGCTGCTGAAGGAGCGATCTGCTTTTAGTTTCGTTGAAGCGCTCGAACAAGGTGACAAGAAGACAGGATGGTCGTTGCTGGATAATAGACTGGACGATGGCTCGGTGCCGGGGATCGCGGATTACCCGACTATTGTGTGGGCGCTGGGAAAAAGTGTGGGCGATGTGATTGATTACACCGATGAGCAGGGACGTAGTTTTCAGGTGCGCCTGGTTGCAATGCTATCAAGCTCGGTCCTGCAGGGGAATGTGATAATTGCTGAGGAAGAGTTTATCAAGCGTTTTCCCTCTGAACAGGGTTACAGAATTTTTCTTATTGATACTGAGAGGCAGGAGGCTGAAAAAGTGAGCGATATTCTTACTAAGGGATTGAGGGATTTTGGATTTGAAGCGACACCGACTATAGAGCGATTAGCTGCGTTTAACACAGTAGAGAATACATACCTTTCGATCTTTCAATTACTTGGGGGATTGGGGCTTGTGCTTGGCAGTATTGGTCTCGGCTTGGTCGTACTGCTGAATACAATTGAGCGACGAGGTGAGCTTGCAATGCTGCGAGCGGTGGGTTACACTAAAGCAAAGCTGAAGGAGATGATACTCTTCGAGTACGGAGGTCTTTTACTTTTCGGATTGCTGTTTGGCGTTGTAGCTTCGTCGATTGCAGTTGGCCCTTTAGCGACTTCACCTGGTTCGGAGGTGCCCTACTTTTCGTTGGCAGTAATGCTCACTGTAATCGCCGGCAGTGGTATAGGCTGGATATGGGCTGCGACGGTTTTTGCATTACGAGGTAGCTTACTCGATGCGATAAGAAACGAATAGCTGGGGCGGCGTTTGATAGATTTGAAATGAAGTTGAGTTATATTATCAGATTTGTGCCGGTATTTGTAGCTGTTCTTGGAGCGGCTCTATTATATAAATGGGTCTGGAGCGGACCAAGCATGGCGCTTGAGTTGCGACTTCCAAAGCGTGATAAACAAGAGCTGACACATCAAGCTGAGCTGGGGCCGGTTGAATTGAAGGGTGAACTGTTGGTGTTTGATAGTGTAGTGGCGGATTTGCCAGGGTCGTGGCCGAGATTTAGGGGCGATAATTTCGATAATATTAGCACTGAGCAAGCAATTCTTAGCAAGACTTGGCCGACAGAAGGTCCAAAGGTTCTATGGTCTATTGATGTGGGACAAGGGTATGCTGGAGCGGCGGTTAAGAATGGGCGGGTGTATGTATTAGACTATGATAGGGACCGCAGCAGAGACACAATTCGGTGTATGTCGCTCGCTGATGGAAAAGACATCTGGCGGTATTCATATCCGGTTAAGATCAAACGTAACCACGGCATGAGCAGGACGGTGCCGGCTGTTA
>CAYNTC010000319.1:0-2812 GCA_964399795.1 uncultured Pirellulales bacterium
ACAGAGAATTTGTTTTTTTGACTTCTTGCTCTTTATAGGTGACAAAGTGCAATATGTTGTTGTCAAATAGGTAATTATGTTGGTTTTCAATTTTATACGCCTGTGGCGTATAAACTTCGGCCAGTTTGAGTAACAAAACAAGCTGAGTTGCGAAGAACAGACCTCCGCAGCCAGCGGAAAATTGGATTATACCAGAACCTGGGATTCTTTCAAATAATATGGCTCCCTTCATAACCAACGTATGCGTGTTGAGTTTGTAGGTGCGTACCCATCCTCAAGACTTCGGCGAGCTCAGTCGAGCCGCTACGCTTTAGGCTGCCACACGTCGTTTTGCCTGTCCACGCTACATAGACAATTGCTAATCACTTGTAGCTGAGCCCCTTCGCTTTGCTCAGGAATTACAGCGACAGTTGTCATGCTGAACGAAGTGAAGCATCTGGCTTGCGAATAAGATTATCCTTACAATAGTGAACATGGAGGATTGGTATGAACAATAATATTCGCCGACCAGGCGCATCGCTGCGATTGTCAACTCTCATTTGCAGTGGAGATTCTTCGCTTCCTCCTTCGTCGAGGCTACGGAGGACGAGTCGCTCAGAATGACGACGACACACCCTGTAGTCAAGCTCTGAACCGCGTGGAAACCTACAAAGGATGCGTGTCGAGTTTGTAGGTAGCTTTTTTGGCCTTTAGCACCAATTTTTCCGTAGGCACGTGCACGTACCCATCCCCAAGACTTTGGCGAGCTCAGTCGAGCCGCTACGCTTTAGGCTGCCACACGTCATTTTGCCTGTCCATACTACATAGGCAATTGCTAATCACTTGTAGCTGAGCCCCTTCGCTTTGCTCAGGAATTACAGCGACAGTTGTCATGCTGAACGAAGTGAAGCATCTGGCTTGCGAATAAGATTATCCTTACAATAGTCAACATGGATGATTTCTACGTGTACATCATGACCAATAAATCCGTCGGGTGACAACCTCCCCTAAGGGGGGATGGCTTTTTTCAAAATGAGCCTTTTTATACGCCGGAGGCATATTTACCTACAAAGATGACATGCACCCTGACCGATCGGTTACTTGAGCTTTTGGAATGTGAATTAGTAGTATGGTCCGTCAAGTATCAAATGGCCCTGAATTATACCAATTGTAATTAGATATTGCGTTTTGTATAACGATTAGAAAGCCATCCCCAAGCTACGCTTGAGGCTGCCACCCATTTATGCCAAAAATACGAAGCGCAGCAATTTAATACGATTGGTATTAGTCGTACGATCGGTCCACGAGGGATATTGGAAAGCATGACAGGTTAGAAGAGTCCATCCGCAGGCAGTGACGTTAAGGCTTTTATGCTGCGAAGTGCCAGTGGCTCAGTCGGCAACCTGAGGGCTGGACATTATGTAATCGATGACGTCGCTGAGTTTAGCTGTGGCAACAGCGACGGTGCAGTCTGCGGCGCCGTAATAAAGATGGAGCTGATTTGTTTCTTTTTGAACAACGGCTCCAGTTGGAAAGATCACGTCGCTTACGTCGCCGACGCGTTCGTAGTATGCGCTCGGGCCTAAAACCCACTCATCACTTCGACGTAAAACCTTCCAGGGAGAGCTCAAGTCGAGAAGTGCCAAGCCAACACGATATATCTGTCCTGCGGGAGTGCTGCGGACGCCATGATAGAATATAAGCCAGCCTTGCGAGGTTTCTACCGGCTGACAAGCCAATCCGACTCTGTGGCAATCCCAGTAACCTGCTCTTGTTCTTACGAGCAGTTGATGGTCACCCCAATGTTTAAGATCAGGGGAGAAGCTGAGCCAAATATGTGCCTCGCCGCGGACTATGGGTCGATGAATCAGTGCAAATCGACCGTTGAATCTTCGAGGAAATAGGCATGCATCTTTGTCCTCCGGCGGCAGGAGGGCACCGAGCCTGGCAAAAGTCCTGAAGTTCTTAGTGATAGCCAGCGAAATTACAGGTCCGCCTTCACTAAATGAGACGTAAGTAACGGCAAACTGTTTTTGTTCCTCGAGCCAGACTATGCGCGGGTCTTCCAAGCCCCATTTTTCCTCGCGAGAGCTTTGGTCAGCTTCGAGTGTGGGTGCGGGATCGATTTGCCAGTTGGTAAAGCCGTCAGTGCTTCGGGCAACGGTCAAGTGTGAAAAGCCACGCATATCCTCGACGCGGATAAGAAGTAGTGTCTCTGTGTTTAACTTAGCTGCCGCAGGATTAAAAACGGCATTTGCCGGATAAGGCCAGTCCTGTGGCGACAAAATGGGATTGTGGTCATACTTGCGGAAAAGGTCATGTGCCCTTCTTTCACGTGAGATTTCTGTCATAGTTCAGTCCTCAAAGCATCGCAATGATCTTCGCAAATAAATCCCGAAGTACTTCGGGATTGAAAACCAACAAAGTCCCTACTGTTTCGGGCATCAAACTTTTTATCTCCAGTCTAAATCGACCAGATGGGTTATTTTACTATAAGCGAATATGTACATATCAGGCAATCCGTGTTAGAAAATTTTCCAGCAGAAGATACGGCTCGAACAGTGCTGTAAGCCTCGTATTCAGAATCGGTGAAGATATTCGACCAGTGGACTATGCCCTTACCAACTGAGTATCATACAATCCTTGATACAATTGGCAGGTTTGCATGAGCTCGTCGTGCTGGCCTTGAGCGATAATCTGCCCATTATCTATTACTACTATCAAATCTGCAGAAATTACAGTACTGAACCTGTGCGCGATTATAAGAGTAGTACGGTTCTGCATGATTTCTTCGATTGCCTTATGAATTTTTGCTTCGCTATCGGCATCTACC
>CAYNTC010000320.1:0-2797 GCA_964399795.1 uncultured Pirellulales bacterium
ACCTTCACCATCCAAAGAAAATGGTGGGGCATCCATTCTCCGTCCCTTAGGGACTACGAAGGATGAAAGCCCCACCCTACTTATAGATTATGCTCATACAGACGACGCCTTGAAGAATGTCTTGACTACCCTGAGGCCTTTATGCAAAGGTAGGCTGATAGTAGTCTTCGGTTGTGGTGGAGACAGAGACAGAACCAAGCGCCCACGCATGGCACGAGTTGTTGAGCAGTTAGCTGATATTGTGATAGTAACCAGCGACAACCCAAGAACTGAATCGCCTGAAGCCATCATAGAGGAAATAATTGCCGGCTTTGAGAAAAGGCCTGCAATCAAAAAAAAGAATACAGAAGACAGAAAACAGAAGACAGAAATTTCGGCACGACGCGATACGCTCGACGCACGACGCAATACGAAAATAATCGAGCAGGATAGAAGAAAGGCTATCAAATTCGCAATAGATATAGCGGCTATAAACGATATCGTGCTAATTGCCGGAAAAGGACATGAAAATTATCAAATAATTGGCACAGAAAAATTCGATTTCAGCGATAAGGCAGTAGCCGAAGAGCAACTTCAGAAACGACTTTGCAGCAGTAAATCAGGTGTAAGTTTACATACTAAGGGCATCAGGTAGCGTTTCGTCAATTCGAATGTAATTACATATCTATAAAACTGCTGATGTGATAACAAATATCAGCATGAGAGTTATTAAGAAAGCCCATACTGACGTTCCAATAATGCTCGTAATAAGACCCGCCTGAGATAGCCCCTCCTTGTAAATTTTTCGTTGTTTACATGCGAGCACAATTCCCACAATGCCGAGTATCAAACCCAGATAGGGGATAACTATACTGAGTATACCCAGCACCAGACTGGCGATCCCATAGCCGCGCGGCCCGGATATTTGCGGCGGCTGACTGGCGGAGCTTAAAGTAGCTTCTCTTATCTCGATAGGCAGGTCATTTAAGACAGTACATACTTGGTATATAAACAGAGGAATAAGAACAGCATTAGGAAGGCCAATTACTAATCCAAGTAATGGCACGCCCGCAAAACCGCTAATAAAACCAATAAACGTCCCAACTACCCAAAAGACCACAATAGCTAATCCTAAACCCTCAGGAGCATATCTTGAATCAATCTGCCTTTGGCGCAAAAACGAGTTAAAATCTTTCGTCCACCCCCATATCGCAGGGAAAAGCCAGTAAAAGTTAAAGAAGGGAATGAACATAAATCCCACAGCTTTCCCCGGAGTGGTTCGGGCAAATTCTAAAGGCACGATCCCCCACATTTTGTAGACCAGAACAACAAAGACGACAAAGGCGCACATTGAGAATATTGATCCTATAAGGACATACTCGGAATGTCCAAACTTGATGTTGCCTACAATAATTGGGCCAGCGCTAAAAGACAGGCTGAGCAAAGAGGCTACCAAATACAAGCCGAAGAAGATAGGCTTAGAAACGTAATTCATCTTTTATCCCATTCAATTTTTACTATGTATGGCTTAGCCATTTATGAAGCAATCATTGATGGAAACAAACCAAACGTCGAAGCTCGCACAAGACACGGTCCGTAATGACAATTTTCTTTGAAAGCGCAATGCTTTGTTGAAAAGAGTTCAAAACGTCATTTCGAGCGCCTTGTAGGCGAGTCGAGGAATGACAGCTTTTTTTGGTTTTTCAACAGAGCATAGTTTTATCACAAAACGCATTGTGTAATTGTTATCGCTATTGAGGTCCGGACCCTAACTGCCTATCGCAGTAATGAACCCACGGTAGTCATCAAAAACAGTTATTTGATGAACCGGATCGTCAGAGGATAGCGGTAGTGGTGACCATCGTTCGCTTTGACCGCTGCGATCAGTAAGAATACCACATCGACGATGACCACGGCGGGCAGTAGAACTGCTCCAATACAAGCAACAATGAGAATCGCTGAAACCAGGCCATATATCAACATAGAAATCTGAAAGTTCACCGCTTCTTTTCCCTGCTCGTCCACGAATGGGTAATCATCCTTTTTGATCTGCCATATTATCAAAGGTGCGATCACATTACCAATTACAGGCAGGATAGGTATGAACATTGCAAGTCCGCCGAGATGGCAGAACATCGCCCACATGCGAGCATCCTTGTCGATTTCCTTGCTGGGCGGACTCGGCTCGACCCTTTGAGCCTGCTTTACATCAACTTTTTGCTCGGCGCCAGTTTCACCAACTGAGCCCTGATCACTTTCTGGGATTTCGTCTTTCTTTGCCATAATACCGCTCCTATGTTAATTTATGTAATGTTCTCCGAAAGCGCGTTTTTAGCACTTGCCAACTAAACAGTCAAGAGCAAAAAAAATCCAAGTGGCGTGGCGCCGACATATATTAAGTTCTTGCCGAATTTACCAGATAGAATAAATCGAATCAGCTCGTAATTGCCACATCAAATACGAGTACTTATTAGTGGATAGTTGTCGATCATTCGCATCCGGCCAGGGAGTAAAGGAAACACGTTTGTAAGCCGATAGAAAATAGTATTATAGAGCATAGAAAGTTGGTGGCTCAAGCAAGTTGTGGGAAATGCTGATCGGCGTAGTAAAGGTTACAATTGCTGTGAACAAGTGTGGCCCACAAGGTTGCGAAACACACGAGCGAAAATTCTGATCTCTTTAGAATATAGGACTTAAACTACCGTTGGTCTGCAATTGAGACTACATTATAAGGCCAATAATTATCACTAATAACATTATAGTGTCAGGATGGACAGCGTGAAGCTTAATTCGCTTGACAAAGACAGGTTTTAACGTT
>CAYNTC010000321.1:0-2782 GCA_964399795.1 uncultured Pirellulales bacterium
TCGTCGAGTGTACCGATCCTCTCGACCGTGAGGATGACGAACTGAATCAGATCATCCCGGATAATCCTAACCAGCCATACGATATCAAGGACGTAATCAACCATGTCGTTGACTCCGGTTCTTTTTTCGAGGTGCATGAGAAGTTTGCCCAGAATATCGTGGTCGGCTTTGCGCATTTAGGCGGACGGTCGGTTGGAGTAATTGCCAACCAGCCGGCAGTATTGGCCGGGGTGCTGGATATAGACTCATCGAAAAAGGGCGCGCGGTTTATCCGCTTCTGTGATGCTTTCAATATTCCGCTTCTGACGTTTGAAGATGTGCCTGGGTTTTTACCTGGCACCGATCAAGAACACGGTGGCATCATCAAAGAAGGCGCTAAGCTTCTCTATGCCTACTGCGAAGCGACAGTGCCAAAAGTGACGATCATTACCCGCAAGGCATACGGCGGCGCCTATGACGTTATGAACAGCAAGCACGTGCGGGGCGACATGAACTACGCCTGGCCGACGGCGGAAATTGCGGTCATGGGCCCCAAGGGAGCGGCGGAAATCATTTTCAAACGGGACATTGCTGCCGCAACAGATTCTGAAGCAGAGCTGCAAAAGAGAACCGAAGACTACCGGGCCAAGTTCGCCAATCCTTTTACTGCTGCTGCGCGTGGATACGTGGACGACGTCATAGAGCCAAAAACAACCCGTCCCCGCCTCATCCGTGCCTTTGAGATGCTGGAAACAAAGAAGGATTCGAATCCACCCAAGAAGCATGGGAATATACCGTTATAGTCTTACTTTTATAGAGAAATAGCAGATGGCTATGCGACTAATAGAATTGTTCAAAGACGAAGCTCTTGTGGCAAGAATCAAGAAACGTTTACCTTATCTTTTTCGACTCGCTGAGCTTGAGAGTTCACGGGCTGGTAGAATCGGAATGGAAGTGGGAACTCTTCGGGAGAGGATACTGGTTGCATTGCTTTTATACAAGTTTGGTGAAAAGAACGTCGAAACCGAGATACCAATAACGGAACCAGAGGTTGATCTTAAACTATTCGGTGAGCCAATATCAATTAAAACTATTACGGGAAGGCATTTTGGTGGTGTCAAAATAATCTGGACGGTAGATGCCGAGAAAGCGCGGGAATTTCGACAATCATATTATCCAAGTTGTGACATTTTGCTAGCACGTATCAACTGGGGTGATATTGGCGGCGTTTATCAGATACCACTTGAAAGGCAACGAAACCTTTTCGAGAAGATCGGGAGAGATAAATATATAAAGCTTCCGAAACCAGGTACAAACCCAAGAGGAGTAGAGATATCTGGAGAGGCATTGTCTGAACTAGCCACAGACAGAAGGACAAATGTGATTGACATATTCTGGAAAAAAACAGAGGTTGCATTTAACGCTTATAGGAGATGGTTAGATTATTGGAAGGAAGATTAAATGAACACGATCCATAAGAAGAAAGGAACTCAGACAAGCTCCTTCGGTTCTCCAGGCAGGATTAATCACGATTCATCTAAGTTTTATTCAGCGAAATTGTACGAGAGTTTACCAAAAGAGCAGAAGCTCAAATATATCGAAAAACGGGTACCTTCCGAATTCTTAAATACAATCTTTTGCAAGTCTTCGGAAAGTATGGATGAACTACCTGACAACAGCGTGCATCTGATGGTAACCTCGCCGCCTTACAATGTCGGAAAAGAGTATGACAGCGATTTTACACTGGAGGAGTACTTAGAATTTTTAAAGAGGGTTTGGAAAGATGTGTTAAGAGTTCTTGTTCCGGGTGGTAGGGTTTGCATTAACGTTGCTAACCTGGGGCGGAAGCCTTATATCCCCCTACACGCTTTTATCGTAAGAGACATGCATGACCTAGGATTTCTCATGAGGGGTGAAATTATTTGGAATAAGGCTTCAAGTGCAAGCCCTTCGACGGCTTGGGGTAGTTGGCTATCTGCTGCAAATCCAACTTTACGTGACATTCACGAATATATTTTGGTGTTTTCAAAGGGCACATTTTCAAGAAAGAACATACACAAAAGGGAAAATACTATTTCAAAGGGAGAGTTTCTCGAGTTAACCAAGAGTGTTTGGTCGTTTTCGGCCGAGTCAGCTCGCAAGGTTGGCCACCCCGCCCCCTTTCCCGTTGAACTTCCTTACCGATTAATACAGCTTTATACATATCACGACGAGGTGGTGCTAGATCCTTTTATGGGCAGTGGGCAAACAGCTCTCGCAGCAATAAAGTCAAATCGGCATTTTGTGGGCTACGATGTGGAGGAACAATATGTAGAGCTTGCCAATAACAGGATCAGGAGTTTTTTGATAAACTTTACCTCTCCTCGCTTATTTGATACAAACATTCAGACTACGAAGTTGAGTGCGAAAAAGTCAAATGAGTTATAAAATCAACAAAATCCTCATTGCCAATCGTGGTGAAATTGCCGTCAGAGTGATGCGCGCTTGCCGGGATATGGGGATTACATCGGTTGCTGTCTTCTCCGAGTGTGACAAAACCGCCTACCATGTGCGCATGGCCGATGAGGCATATCATATCGGCCCGCCGCCGTCAACGGAGAGTTATCTTGTCCATGACAAAATCATCGACGTTGCCAAACGGTCGGGAGCGGATGCGATCCATCCCGGGTACGGATTCCTTGCTGAAAACGACAAGTTTTCGCAGCGTTGTGTCGATGAGGGCATTATTTTCATCGGTCCCACACCCGCAGCGATTCGATTGCTGGGCGATAAGCTTTTGGCTCGTGAAACAGCACTCAAAGCA
>CAYNTC010000322.1:0-2780 GCA_964399795.1 uncultured Pirellulales bacterium
AAGATTGTCCGCGTCTGGTAACTATGGTCGCCGTGCCGGAGGACGACTACAATGTGTACGTCTACTTCTGGGCCGACGGCGATCAATGGCGCATACAAGCTGCCTTGGCTGATGCCGTGGGTGATTTACCAATGTACCTCGCCAATGATCCCAACGGAGAGGCAACTGTGGCTGTCGCGGAAGACTTTGAGGAGCCTGTGCCAATGTTGACCGAAGACAATCAGACATTGTGGCAGGTAAATCTCGGCACCACGGGGGTTACCAACATGATCAGCGTCTATGTCGACGACGAACCGAACCACCTGAATGGTGCAAGACGTACATGGTACGACGGCATCGGATACGAGGTCGCGGCTGAGCCGGTGCCCGAGGTACCGTGTCCGGTAGATCCTGGCATCGAGTGTCTTGTGGCTTACTACGCATTGGAGAACGACATGAATGACAGTTCCGGCAACGAGTTGCACGGTACCTTTATGGGCGATCCGAATACAGGTGAGCCGAAATTTGTCGCAGGCCATGATGGCATGGCGTTGGATCTCGACGGCATCGATGACTACGTGGATTGCGGTTATGATCCACTATTCGATGTCACCACCAACGAGATGACGGTTGCGGCATGGGTAAATATCAGGGCGTGCACTAATGCGTGGCAAGTTATCGCTGCTAAGGGTGAATACGCCTGGAGACTTAGTACCATGAACCTGGATCCAAGTTTCCACTTTGGTATCACTTGGTGGGCGTCAGCAGCCGATACCTATGGAGTCAATGGAGCCACTGCGGTCAATCTCAACGAGTGGTATCATGTTGCTGGAGTATTTGATGGTACAAACATCGATATATATCTGGATGGCGCGCTTGATGGGAGCGAGCCCACTACAGAGACTATAGGTATCAATGACGAGAGCATGCTTATTGGCAACAATCCTTGGGATTTAATTCGATGGTGGGATGGCCTTATCGATGAAGTGACGGTCTACGATTGTGCCTTGTCTGAGTATGAGATCATGTACCTTGCAGGCATTGAACCGGAGCCGGTCGATCCTGGTACCGAGGGTCTTGTGGCTTACTACGCATTAGAGAACGATGCGAATGATAGCTCCGGTAATGGATTACATGGAACTCTTGAAACTATTGGAGATGGTAACGCAGCAACATTCGTGGCTGGACATAATGGCATGGCGATTGACTTGCTGCCTTCTGCAGATGGTGCCGAAGGTCCCTATGTGAACTGCGGGAACAGCTCGCTGTTTGACTTCACGGACGCGATGACCGTTGGGGCGTGGGTCAACATTCGCTCGACCCCCGACGTCTGGCGTGCCATCATCGCCAAGGGCGACGAGACCTGGAGACTGGCTACCTACGATACCACCACCGGATTCCAGTTTGCATTTGGAGGCTCCGGCCGCAGCTGGCCGGGTGCCAACTCAGTGACGCAGGTGGGATTTGACGAGTGGCACTGCGTGTACGGCACGTACGACACAATCGAAGGTGGCAAAATCTACATCGATGGCGTACTCGACGGGACGAATCCCAACCTGGATGGCATCGATGTGGACGAATCCGAGGTGTGGATTGGCGGGAACAATTGCGGCTGGATGCCGTATCGCTGCTTTGACGGCATGATCGATGAGGTCAGGTTGTACGACCGTGCTTTGTCTGAGTGTGAGATTCTTTACCTTGCGGAGCGCCCGTGTTTGCCTGTTCATTCGTACACGTTCGAGGACGGGACGGCCAACGATAGTGTTGGCGACGCCGACGGCATATTAGTCGGTGATGCGAACATCGTCGATGGAGCCCTGGTAACAACTGCTCAAGATCAATGGATGGAGATGCCTGGCGACGTGATTGACATCAACTCCTTTGATGCAATCACGATCGAGGCCTGGTATACCCCCACCGCCAATGCCAACACTGGTTGGAGTATGTTGGCTTACTTCGGTGATTCGACCGATCCGGATCCTTCCGCAGGTGTGGGTAACGATGGCTTCTTTATGACCTCCGCCCGTGGCGATGACAAGAGCCGTGCGGCGATTTCGGTCGGTGAAGACGCTGCACCCTACAATGTTGAGAGTGGTGCTGATGGTCCTGAGTATGACGATGGTCTGTTGCACCACATGGTTTGTACGATCAGCGATACAGATATCGCCTTGTACATTGACGGTGTGCTGCAAGCCTCAACGCCTCTGTCTGAGACAAACAAGCTCAGTGGTGTCAGCAACAACTATGCTTTGCTGGCCAAGGGCGGTTATGGCGGCGATCCGGAGTGGATCGGTCAGATCAATGAGTTCAACATCTACGATTGTGCCCTATCTGAGGCCCAGGTTGCGGACAAGTACGCGGCGGGTCTTGACGAATGAGCAACGGCTGATTCTGTTATTAGTTTTCTCGATTGAGGAAGCACTGAATCAGAACAGCATTGTTTTGTATCATTTCGGGGCCTATATCGATTCGATATAGGCCCCGGTTGTTTTCATGCCAAACGATGATTTTAGCTGTTTTTGCCAAATCTTGGCAGGTAAGCGAGCGGATAGGATGGCAATGAGGCCTTGGGACAGGG
Source organism: uncultured Pirellulales bacterium (assembly GCA_964399795.1). GTDB lineage: Bacteria > Planctomycetota > Phycisphaerae > Sedimentisphaerales > Anaerobacaceae > CAYNTC01. The sequence goes on from CAYNTC010000322.1 coordinate 2,558, forward strand.
TGTTGATAGCAAGATGCTGAGCTTATGCTTTTCGAGGCCAAAATGGTTACATTTCAGGGAGAAATAAAATAAGGCTGAAATGTCAAATTTTTCTTGAATTGTAGAATTAAATATAGTATAAATAAATTATTATAGGGTGTACAAGATTTTGTTGTTTCTGGCAGGGACGCCCTGTGATTTAAGAGATAGTGGTCTAAACTATATCGCGGAGGCGATATGATTC
>CAYNTC010000323.1:0-2776 GCA_964399795.1 uncultured Pirellulales bacterium
TTGAGATCAAACTTTACTTGTTGCCATTCAGCTTCGCTTAGATCAACATTTTGGTATCCTCTCATGCCATTGACCTGGATGAAGAAATTACTACCCGTGTTGTTCGGATCTCCATATATCCACATAGACAAGGTGTCATAATCACTCCAGTCCATGGGCGGCTCGAATGTGCGGTAGGCACTGGATTCTGTGGTGAGCTCAATGTTGATGTAGAAGAACGGCATGGATTTGTCACCGCTGTGGACGATTTCCTGCTCAGCGAAGGGCGGTTCGTAATAACCAACCTGTGAGCCACCGTTATTCGGGTCTACCAAACCATCGATCCAAGTCTGCCAGATCGCCTCACCTAACTCCCAGTTATCCGTATAGCTCTCGAAGTCGTCGATGGTGCCGATCTCATATTCGACTTCGACTTCGATTTCATTGATAGGACCGCTATGCAGTTGCAGACCATTCAGTATCATCACGGCGGTCGGATTTGTGGTAGATATACTGAGATGATTCTCCCCGGTCCGAATCGCAGTATAATCCACGGGCAATTGATAATCGCCCGCCGGTATAATTCCACTTTCCGGCCATGGGATTTCTGTCTCATTGAGCCAGATCGACCAGTCATTGCTGTCTATCGGATCGACCAGGGTTAGATCGAGCGTCGGCATGGGCTCATCCGTAGGTTGGATGGCCATAGCCGTCAAACCCTCTACCCAACCCTCATGCAGAGGAAAGTTTACATCAAGTGGATTTTCCACATCAACCCTATATGGACAATACCAGTCATACCATTCGTCGAAGTCAAATTCGCAATTACCGTGGTCATTGAAATAGAGTACCAACTGAGTGTTCTCATCCAGAATGGAACAGGCCGCTTTAATTGCCAGCTTTAATTCTTCTTTCGTTCCGCCGTCGATAGGAGTGATAACTTTGGTCTCATTCTTCCACACGCCTTTTAAGGCATCCGTTACGTTCTTTATGTTGTTGTGGTGCCGCTTGTTGGTCTGTTTACCGCCGAAGACCACCGCCGCATGCTTGGTCTTGTTATCAGGCGATGTCCAATTGATTTTATCGCCGCCGTTGCCCGTTCCGATAACCGGATTCTCCAAACCTAAAATTCTCGGTCCGGAATCGTCATTGTCTCGGGCCCGCTCCAGATCGCTCTTAACATTGTCGGATGTATTGTCACGAATAGCGCCTGTGGCGCCTTTAATCGTCTTAGATCCAGCCAGGGCCTGGGACCAATCGTCACCCAGGTTTTTGCCTTTGTGCGCCGGCAAATCCACAACAGCATCACTCGGTCCATACGACGGCTCATCAGCCGAACTGGCCGATCCCGCTACCCATGGCACTCCTGCACAGGCGCCACCTGGACCAAAGATCCGTTGAAAATCGTCCAGCAGACCTCCTCCATAGCAGCTGTTCGCCATGATCTTTACATCCTTGACCTTGGGCTTGCCGTCCTTATCCTTGGGGATATTACTGCACACATAATCGGCCAGCTCGTCATCCCGAATGCTGCCGTCGGATGTGCACAGGGACGAATGATCACCCGGGTCCTGGTCCGGAACCGCCTGATCGGCCGACCACGCAAGTCCTGATAGCAGTAATGCTATGATCAGCGATACCACACTATAAAAAATCTTGTTGTGAGAAATTTGACATTTCATCTTCGTTTTCTCCTTTCCGGTAAGGGATGATAAATTAGTGATATAGTCACCTATTTCTGCTTTCTATCATTACAATTTCTGACATTGTCATTGTACTTTTGATTGATTTATTCCAATGGAGTTTGGTGGGACCTAAGGTGCATAGATCCTATGCCCGTATTGCCGAAATCGGACAATGACGACCGAAAGAGATGAAACGATAATTTCACTTAGTGCCTACCTTCTCTCCGAAACGGACACTCAGCGACGTGTGAACTTTCACAGGTCTTTAATAATGATAAATTCTATTCTTTCGTCTTGCAAAGGTGCATAGACAAATGTCTTATATTGACCATTAGGCCAGACATCTACTCCACTAAATCGCGTCCGTATGAATCGCTCCTAAAAGATAATATGGCCAAAACGGCCAAAAAAAGCAAGAAAAAAACCGACGAATGTCCAGAAAATTTGTATAGAGTGTGACAACACCGTACTGAAACGCAGCAAAACCATGCTTTTGAATCTACTTTGGCCTTGCCATCCCTCACAAAATTTACTATTTGGTCGGAAAGCAGAAAGCACATCAAATGTCTTGATTTGGCTTTATTTTTTTTGATATTTTAGTTAGGATAAGCAGTTAGTCGGTGAACAGAAATTGTAATCAAATATAAAAAGGAGCGTGTACTATGAAGGCAATGTCAACTTTCTTAATTCTGGTTGTAATTATGTTTGTCCCTGTGTGTTTTGCCCAGGATGATATCGCAGCAAAGCTGACACCATCTGCAATAGATGCCCGAATAGAAAAAATCAGAATGGGCGATATAATTGTAAGAACTAATCCTGGGGCTGATGTTAAAGTTGAGCAGGTCCGTCACGAATTTTTATTCGGCACCGCGATTACAAATCATCTTGCGGAAAAAGACGAGAACGCCATGTCGCCGGAAGACAGAAAGATGTTTCTGAAAATCCTTTCGGAGAACTTCAACTACGCGGTACATGAAAACGCCTTAAAATGGTATGACTGCGAAAAAGAGCCCAACGTAGTAGATTATTACACCGCGGACAGGATATGGCAGCTCTGTAAGGATCACAACATACCGATGCGTGGCCACTGCATATTCTGGGCGAAAGAAAAA
>CAYNTC010000324.1:0-2748 GCA_964399795.1 uncultured Pirellulales bacterium
ATGGAAGTGCCAGCCCCACGAGTGTGGTTTTCTTCGTCTGGCACACAAGGCTGCCAGCTCCGATCATAAAGCCGAGAAACAAAGAACCACCGTCGCCCATGAATATCTTGGCGGGATAAAAGTTAAAGAAAAGAAAGCCTGTCAAACTACCTAGTAGAGCCAGCATCAGCACTACCATAGCTGCCTGGTTGGTCCAGAGAGCCAGCAGTACAATTGTACTGCACACAATGACCGCTATCCCAGCAGCAAGACCGTCCAGCCCGTCGATGACGTTTATACACGCCGCAATCACAACTATCCAAAACACGGCAAGCGGCCAAGCCGCTACACCGGTCTGAATTTCAAACCACGTCCCAACAGAAATGGAACGCACTGTTGCCCCTGAAGCACAGATCGCCAACGAAGCTGCAATAAGGCATAAAAGTTTAGTACGGCCTTGTATAGAACGCAGATCATCGATAAGGCCCACCACAAACATGAAACTGGCCGCAGCCAGCAGTGTGACGAATTGCGTTTGTGACTCACGGAATGATTCACCAATGGAATTTTTCAGGAAAAATACGGGCAGAATCAAGGCGAGTGTTGGTATGACAAAAACGATTCCACCGATGCGTGGGATAGGGATTTTATGGATTTTACGCAGGCCGGGAGTATCGACCAAACGATATCTCTTAGCCAGTCGCGAAACAACTGGCGCGATAAACATCGCTATCAGCACCGACCCAAAGTAGATTGTTAAATAGGTTTTCATCGTTAATAGAGCGGTCTTCTTTTCCTAATCGTCGCAAAAATCCAGTTTAACATTGTTCTTTGGTAGCAAAATTTGATAAATTAAGGAAAGCCCTGGCCGCTGAATAATAAAGCTCGACGACAACGTTTGAGCAGTTGTAATGGGCTTTTTCAGCACGCCTTCGCCAAGAGTTGAAAAAGCTTATAAGTAGCGACGCGGGTCTTTATTTATTCCCGTAAGCAGCTCTTGGAGCTGCAGGGTCACCAATCTTCTTATTCCATTCAGTAGAGTAACTGAAAATTAGATAAACACTTTTTCCAAGGTTTTGAAATTTTATGCTTAAATCATTAGACATCATTGGTATCCTTTTCAATTGCGATAACGATAGCGCTTGGATAGACTCCGTCCCTGTGAGTTGCAATAGAAAATCTTGTGTAATTCTCAAGCAACAATTTAGCCAGACATTTGCTCACACGTTTTAGCAACAAACTGTCTTAACTATGCTGTTGTGGAGTCCTTTGTGTACAAGCTATTGTCCTATCACAATTCCTTCGCCATAAATCTGTATGTGCGCATATTTAAATCGAGCAGTGCTCTTGATTAAACGAGAATAAGAGCATTTACTCTCTCTGGGTGAGAAATATTAATGAAGAAGGATTCAATATCATCACCACATTTCCTCAATCTTACTTCAAAGAATAATAATATACCATATTTTCTTTAAAATATCTATTGTGGTAACTACTTATTTTTAAAAATTTTACTCCCTTTTTGGTCGAAGAATGCAGTGTCCGAGAAAATCTGGAATTTGTGACTGGAGGAAACTAAAAAGAACACTATCTACTAAGGGCGGTCTTCCGTATTTTCTTTAGCTTGTCCGTTTTTTGCTTTGCTTAGAGTTCAACCCGACCTATTGTGATTGTCCATTCGGCGAGATTGTTCATTGGTATAATTACGTAATTTTTGAAAAAACCAGGGCTTAACGGAGGGGGGATATATTGGCCGGTGAAAGAGTGCGACACTTTATGGGGTATGTAATGCTGACGCCTAATGGAAAAAACCCATATGGCGATTTGAGTTAAGCGTCGAGCGAACCTCTGAAAAAGGTCTCGCAGATGGACAAAGTATCAAACATTTACAAATGAACAAGTCCAATGCAATTGCTTAAATAAGGAAGACGACATAACCGGCCTAAAAAGCGATGTTGGCCTTTTCCGTAACAGACTTACATCAGCTTTGACGGCCTGGAAATCTGTGTGTCGGTGGTTCGATGCCGCCTCTACTCATTTTAAATATTTGGTTGTTAAGCAATTACGTTTTGAAGTTTCTACCGGGACTTACCTGCGTCGTTCTTATATCAGTCGTACTTTCCTGCCGTGAAAAAATCATTTGCTATTTTCAAATTCGATGATTTCGCCAACAGTGCAAGCCTCTGCAATCAATTTCCGAAGGATGCGACCGCTTTCAGAGCGTAAAAATGTGTGGGATATGCTCATGCTTAAATATCTTTGATCGGCTAATAGCTGTTGACGGCACCGAGGTACTGATGGAAATCGTTGGTTTCTGGACGCCGGAATATCTGGCACATAAGCGAAACACCTTACAGCAATTTCGGCACCACAGGATTCTAATTGCCATACCAGAGAAGTCCCGCCGTAAAGTGTCCCTTACGGGACTGCGAGAAGGAGCAAACGTCGACGAAAAGGTGTTGCTTTACAAGACCGTTATAAAACTAAAACCACTGATGGAAGACATGGAGAGAATCCGACATTCGTCTACCTGCTTTATCAGGCACAAAGTTCGATAAATTTTTTTTACCTCCACCGAAGCCAGATTCATTGGTATCGATAATTGTTGCTGTTATCACGATGTCAGCTCTATTCTATATATTTGCCACGCAAGGTCAGCCGTCGAGACTACTGCATCGTAGTCAGAAAACTAAAAGCGAAAAGCCATAATTTAGAGTTAAAAACCTTTGCGTTTTACGCTATAATTTTACGATTTTAGTTTTACATTTT
>CAYNTC010000325.1:0-2738 GCA_964399795.1 uncultured Pirellulales bacterium
TGATCTTCTGCAAAATATTCTCAAAGGCAGGCTACAGTTGGGCACTCGGATTGCTTATGATGATACCCATAGCAAACATCATCATGGCCTTTTTCCTTGCCTTTGCCGATTGGCCCGTGTGCAAAGAACTACGCCGACTGAAACAGCAACAGAACAAACCACAAGACTGATTCCATTACAGTTAATGGTTTATTAGTGAATTAAAAGTTTAAGGCCACTCATAATGACCGAATGCCTACAACACATAAACTCAACATATCCGCCTCATAGCCGGTCCGACCAGTTACCGACAAATTCGTCCTCAACATACCAAGGAATGCACCACATAATAATACTTGTCGTGTGCATTGTGATTCTGGCTTTGGCACTACTTCTGCAGGTTAATGAGGCTGGCCTGTCACTGCTGGGATTCAAATGGCCGCTACAGTGCTTCCTGCATGAGACGTTCGGAATAAAATGTTCGCTTTGTGGCCTGACGCGCTCTTTGACCTGGATGGCGCACGGTAACCTCCAGGAAAGTATACGATTGCACCACATCGGCCCTGCGGTATTTGCCTTCATTTGTCTGCAGATTCCATATAGAATTGGTGCAGTAACATTTTTTTCCGAGCAACTAACCAAGAGATGGGCCAGAGTGAATTTGTATATTGCCGTTTTAATCTGCGCCGCGATACTTATTAACTGGCTAATCTATCTTGGAGGACTCCTTTTATGAACACCCAACCTCCACACGTAAGCGTAATCGAACCGATCAGTCCCGCCTTTGAAAGAGTAAGGACCATCCTTTTCCGACCTTTCAACCTGGTCAAATGGCTGACCATCGGCTTTTGCGCCTTGTTAGCCTATCTGGGAGAAGGTGGAGGTCCAAACTTTAACTTTGGTAAATACGGCCCAGATGACGTCTCGCCCGGTGAAGCTATCCACCAGGCGAAGGAATTCATCCTGGACAATCTCAACTGGATTGTCCCGCTGGTTGTCTTCGGCTTTATCATCGGCATAGCAGTATGGCTCTTATTGACGTGGCTCAGCAGTCGTGGCCGATTCATGTTCCTGCATTGTGTCGCTCAAAATAAAGCAGAGATTGAAGTACCCTGGAAGAAATTCGCAAAACACGCCAATAGCTTATTCCTGTTTAGAATAGTTATAGGCATTATAGGATTACTGATTGGCGGTATGCTATTTCTAATAGGTCTTTCTCTGGCTATCTTTTCAAAAACCACATTCGGTTTCAACTTCTTTTCTATAACAGGCACGGTAATCGCCGCCTTGCTTTTTGTCGGAGCAGTCATAGTGCTTCTGCTCGTTAAGAAATTCACCATGGATTTTGTCGTACCGATCATGTTTTTACGAACAGCGAATTGTATTAATGGTTGGCGGGAACTGCTTGAACTACTCTCACTGAATAAAGCCCGCTTCCTGCTGTACGTACTCTTTCAGATCGTCATAGCGATCACTATCGGTGCGATTATAATAGCCGCCGTATGCCTTACTTGCTGCTGTGCCGGCTGTATCCTGGCGATACCCTATATCGGTACCGTTTTATTATTGCCTATACTCATTTTCAAACGATCTTATTCTCTGTACTATATCCAGCAGTTCGGCCCTGAATTTAACGTGTTTATACCTGAGGCACAAGTACCTGAAATTTAGGTGTCTGACCACTCTTAGAGCAATGGGTTATTTACAACTAAAGATTCACGCCAACTAACGTGAAGCTTTTGCCCAATCCTCTTGCCTTACACCATGGTAGGTTCTCAATACGTACTGAAATTTTTTCGTTGACCTTGGCTCCAAGCCGAGCACGAACTTAACCGTCTGTGCATCAACCTTCTCATACTCACCGTAATCACCGCTTTTCTGGAGCGTCCAGTACGACGTGTCAAAGTCCCGGCGAATCTCGATCTTAACCGGAATCTCACGAGTATTTTTTGCCTCGACCTCAAACGCTCGGACTTCATCCCAGCCGGAAATATCGCCATCGTTGTCAAATCTATAGTTCTCGGTGCGAAATTCCATCAGCCTCGGCTCAACAACAACGTCAGAAACCGTTCCAATATTCAATTCTACATCCTCGCCGACAGGAATATACTTAAATCCGCTTTGGCCTACGTAAGACAGATGCCCGCTATCGCCAACTGTTCTATAGACTCTCAGTTGCCCCCCAGGTATCGGCGTATCACCGAGTTTATGTTCTTGGTCGTTCTTAAAACTTAGAAATCGAACAACACTGCTGCCATACCTGTGCTCTTCGTATTTGTATAGATTGACAACCGGCACCTCGTCAACATCGAAACTAATCAGTCGTTTCGACCAGCCGGTCGGAATTGTCTCCGTCCCCTCAATCGTATAAAGAAAGTATTCGCTCAGTCCTTCTTTTCTGATCTCTTTCGGTCTGGCAGCCAAATCAGCAACCATCCTCTCTGCTACGACCTTAGCCCTGGCCAACCCAGCACGTTCAACACCTTCTAATCTGGGTACTATCTCCCCAGGCCTGCCATACGGATACTGTCGGCGTGCAAGCTCAGCTATCTGGTCAAGTATGTGGACTCTGCCGACAATCAGCCGTGTCTGCGCGTTCTCATAATCCTCACCACTATTGTTGGTAACGCGAACATAGCCCTGCAAGCGCATCATTTGTTCATCTTCAGATAGTGTCCCCATGTAAAATGCACGCCAGCTAAGTCCGCTGGTCAGATACGTAATTTCAACCGGCACTTTTCCGCTCACGCCGCTATCAA
>CAYNTC010000326.1:0-2731 GCA_964399795.1 uncultured Pirellulales bacterium
GTTTTGAGTAACAGAGAATTTGTTTTTTTGACTTCTTGCTCTTTATAGGTGACAACGTTGACGAGCAGGAATACTCAGTTCGATACCGGATGCTGGATTCTCGATATTCGGTTGTAAGGCAGTAAAACCCCCGTCATAAAGGCGGGGGCTAAACAAGCGGAAGTATGCTTTGTCGCTCCACGCGCGACGCGATACACAATACGCACGCCTGTCCCGAGCCCATTCAATTCCACTCAGGGTAAACTCCGTCGAGGGGACGCGATGCGCAATACGAACTATACAAGTGCTTTATCGAAATCCTTTACCTTCGGTGGTTTTTTGCCCTTGCTGGCGGCAATTGAGTGTCCTTCTTGTCGAAGCCTTTTAGATTGGGCTTCGGCACCTCCTGGGAACTTCGGATTCAAACTGACGTCATCTTTTACAACCCGCCAATATGGTGTTATGCGCTCCCTCGACCGCGCTCGGGACATGTTTTTGCCATTTAGAAGGTCTTCCTCCGCCGTCTCTGCCGATATTCTCAAGAAAATACCCAGAGTCATAGGACATGTTGAATCCGCTTTGAATTTTTTGGCGAGCTGTTTTCTTATCTGGCCGGTAGTTATCAGCTTACGCTTTGGCACTTTTCGCATCAAATCATCCACAAGAAGCGGCGTCGGTACCAACACTTTTTTACCACCCATCTGTTTCTGCCAATTAACCGAAACGTCGATAACCTTCGGCAATCTATCCACCGGATTTTCAAGTTTCTGCCGCTAACTCTTATACTGTCGTGATTTCGTAGTCATGCTGTCGGTTAGCCTTGGAATCTCATTGCCCGGGCAAACTTCATCAGACATGCTCAGGAACCACAAAAGGCTCACGGTATGAGCACTTGACTAACTTGTTAGCCTGGTCGGCGTTTTCACCAACAAAGCGTTCCTGTTTGCGGTCGTAGGTCAACATCGGCCCCAGAATAAAGGGCTGTTTGGCCAGATCGATTTCGTTGCCATCGAGCTGTTCCAGTATGTCACTAAGCGTATTCAAGGCATCCTCGTGCGACTTCATACTCTGACGAACCTCCTCTACAGTGGCCTCGGAACCGACCCGCCAACAAACGTTTGCCTGATGGCATACCACTGTGCTGAGATGACCAACCTCGATCTCGGCAGCCAGGTCTTCTCGCCGACGGCTGCGCACGGCGTCGATGAAATTCTGGGCATGTCCTGCTCCGCCGTCTCCTTTGTATTGATGGATTCGCTCACCATCTTTATCATACGCGCCACCTCCGCCGCGTGAAATGCGAATGGAAGCATCCTCACACTGAATATAGTTGCCGCCGCGAGATTTGAGATACACAGCCCCCTCGCTGCCGCCGGGTCGCTTCGGGTCCGGCAGATTCCGAATATCAACGACAATCGGCAACCCATCATAATCAAGCAGTGCCATGTGCATGTTGGGCGTCTGGCCATTGTCATCCCAGGCAAAACGATTGCCCGCAGCGACTACTTTTGTGGGGACGTCATTCCAGCCCAGAAGATGACGCATATCATCAAGATAGTGAACTCCCCAATTGGCCATTTCGCCATCGCCCCAGTTCCACTGCCAATGCCAATCATAATGGAATGATTTCCTCATAACCGGCGTCATCGGCGCAGGACCAGCCCAGAGGTTATAGTCTATATAATCCGGCACGGGCTGAGGAGTAGTCACCTTTCCGATCGGGCCTCTATTGTCGGTGCCCAGCTTGGAGCAGTGCACCCAGAGAACCTTACCATACCTGCCTGCCTGAATGTCACGTGCCGCTTCCTTAACCGCCGGGCACGAACGCTGCTGCGTGCCAGCCTGGACGATGCGATTGTACTTTCGGGCAGCCTCGACCATTTTTCGGCCTTCCCAGATTGCGTGCGAGACCGGCTTTTCAATATAGACGTCCTTGCCTGCCTGGCACGCCAACACCGTCACTAATGAATGCCAGTGGTTCGGCGTCGCCGACGTGATCACATCAATACTTTTGTCTTCCAGCAGCTTACGAAGGTCGGTGTAAGTATCGACCTTCTGCTCGTATTTTTTCTCAAATTCGTCCGCTCGATTCTGTAAACGCGTTCTGTCCGCATCGCATATTGCCACAACACGGACTCCTGAGAGACGGTTGAAGTATTTCATGTGGCTGCCTCCCTGACCTCCGACGCCAATCACGGCTACATGGATGTCATCATTTGCGCCGCGTACACGGGAAAAGGGCATCGCCAGCGTAATCGCTGCACCAGCAGCCATTGAATTTTTAAGAAAGTCCCGACGAGTTATGTTCTTCATGATTATTCCTTTCGTTTAAGTTTTACAACGGTCTTTTCAAGATTGATTGGACTTGATTCCTTATCCTAATGCGTATTCGCGGTAATGTTCAGCAACCTTTGCCTGCTCAGTGTCACCTTTATGAAAGTATAATCTGTACCTAAATGTCAAGCTTTCACCTGCGGCAATAGTAATATCTCCGGTGCCTTTGGGTTTGCCTTCGAAGTAATGCACGCCAAACGGATTTGCGGCGAACAGACCATAAGTTCGGACGTGCCACCAGGTCGGATGCTTTGGATTATCCGGATGGTCGAAAATAGCCACCCCGACAATCTCAGCGTTTAATGGGCCATAATAATCACACCACGCCGCACGTTTGCCCCAAGCCTGAGAATCGCGGTGACCTTCGCTGTTGACAATATGTCCCTTGCCGACTTTTCCTTCCACTCGCATTGTCGGC
>CAYNTC010000327.1:0-2726 GCA_964399795.1 uncultured Pirellulales bacterium
ATCATCAGTGAAATCGCCGAAAGGTAGTGTCCGGCGGTATGTCCGTCGAGTCCATTGCTCTCCCAGTTGCCGTAAGGCCGTGCCTTGGACTCCAGCCCTGCTTCACGACGGAACGGTGCGAGCAATCGGTTGGGATCGTGGGCTAAAAGATATTGTCGATTGGCTTTGACCGCCTCGGAAAAAGGACTCTCAAGCAACCGGACATCTTTCAACGGAAAAAGCTGAACCGACTTTTTAGGCAACTCCGCGTTCTGGTAAACACCTTCTTTGGTCTGAGTGATGGGATTGTCGCCAGGGCTGGCCGCCAAACACGGACCGACCACTGCCGTCAACATAACGATTAAGATAGATTGTACAAATCGATTCATGTGGATCTTCTTTCCTTTTGTCTACTATCATTCCAGTATTTGACTCTAGGTCTTCATTGCAGAGGCACTCAAGGACTTAGTGTCACGATCACCTCCTTCGACGTGGCGACGACCCATTATCGGTGGGGAGACCTTCACGGTAGAATTCGATCTCCGCCACATTACAAAAACCATTGGGAGCCGAGAGGTAGCGCACGTAGCGATAGGCGGTTGGATTGGTGATGGCCTGCACCGCGTAAACTCCTTCGGTTGGCCGGTCGGTAATGGTGAACAGATCGGTAACGCCGCTGCTGAAGTTTGCGGTGTTGGACCCTTGGATTTTGCCGCCAACCATGCGATTGCTAAAGCCCGACCGCGGCACATAGCGAATCTCGGTGATGACGTGTGCCACATCACTGCCGAAGTCGAGGCCGACCCAGTGGCCGGTTCCAGATGTTGCATCGTAGAACGTGCCGATATCCCCATCCATGGCCGCTTCCTTCCTCCTGCTCGGATCATTGCCCCACGATCCGCTCGTACCGATGATGGTACCGGTGAGCTTTGTCATGGGGGTAGAAACGTGGAGTTCGGCAGAATGGAGACTTTCGCCGTTTGCGGTATTCGCACTGACAACATAGTTGTACGCCGATTCCATAGTCACGTCGAGGTCGCTGTAACCGGTCGCGGTCAGATGGGTGGCGAGGGTCGTATAGGGACCGCCAAGGGTCGCGGAGCGTTTGATGTTATAGCTGGTTGCGCCGGCGGAGGCCGTCCACGACAGGTCGATTTGATTGGCGGAAATCCATACGGCATTCAAACCCGTAGGGAAGGCCGGGGCGGACGGAACCTGGATCGCCCACTTCTGACTGGCCATGCCGGAATATTCATTCTGCACAATCGCTGCCCCGGAGGCCAGGGATGCGTTCTCAACGGCATAGCTCTTGCCTGAATTAACGGGCATAATGCGGTAATAACCATCCTCAACCGGTCGGACGATGAAACGCTGGCCCTGGCTCCCGATGCCCCACCACCAGGTCATGGTCTCGTACCAGGTGTTCCAATACCAGTTGTCATGCACGGACTGGACGCGGTACTGGCCTGCGCCCAGATACAGGAGTTTCCACTTCTGAGTGTTTGAGCCCGAATAGACGCTCTGCTCTACTTGGTGGGTCCCGGTATTGTTTTCCATCACCAGGCCGCTGTTTTGGTTGGCCAGTTTGTAGGTCCCGTTGGCAACCGGAGCATCCGTAGACGGCGAAAGTTCAATCCAGTTTAGATTGAATCCGCCGGTCAGAATCTCAAAACGCAGTTTCTGCCTGCCGAATTCGAGAAATATCTGCCTGGTTATTGTCGTCCATGTTTGCGCGCCGCCGGTGTTCGGTATGGTCCACGTTCCCGTCTTATCCAGGTCGTAACAGATAATCCTTGCCGCACACCCGGTATTCAAAGAGGCCACGCGTAAGCTGAGATCGTAAAAGCCGGGTTCAGGAACATAAATAGAGTATTCCAACCATTCGCCATCGACGGTCCAGCCAATGGCGTAACCAGGGTCGGGGTCATTACAGTCCGTGATATCCACCCCTTCGTCCAGGCGATACTGGCCGCCCCAGTTATCACTGTCTTCATCGCTGTAGGCAACGTCCTGGCCGCCCCAATCGAAATCCTCCGCCTCGATGTGTAGGGTGCCCACCAGATGGTTGTCAATCCAAGTATCGGTCGTAGCCCAAGGAAGACCGTCGTCGCTGAATGCACCGCGGGCAACCGGCCAGGTCCCGTAATCAGGTACCCAGGACATGCTGGCCCTGTCAACACGATCTTTATAACATTCCGGTACCGTAACATCGTCGGAAACACCCCAGGGAGGAATATACTGGAAAGTAGTCCAGGAAACCTGCATTCGTTCCAGCTCCGAGGCAAGATGAACATCGAAGCCTCCCCCGTTGACACCCCAACTGCCGGAGGCAAACTCGGTCATGAAACAGGGATAGCCCGCGGCTAAAAGAGCCGCAACGGCCTCCGCGGTTCCCGTCCAGCCGGCGTAACCATGAAAACCTACAGCCGTTTTGCTCCAGATCTCGCTCGGACGTCCCCCGACAGCTCGGTTAAAGGCATCGATGTCCTTCAAAGCAGCGTTTGCTCCGCCGGAACCGCCGAAGACGGCATAGCTAAACAGCAGCACCGGCGTATTCGGGGCATGCGAACGGATGGCCTTGTAGGCCGCCGCTTCCATGTCAATCGCCCCGGGTGGATTGGCGCCCGAATCCGAATAAGACGGACCCCACGCCACCGGCTCGTTCTGGATTTCAAAGAGCACGTGTGTCTCATCGGCGTAGCGCTCCGAGTAGAAATCCCAGAAATCCACGACATAATCGTAATTGT
>CAYNTC010000328.1:0-2723 GCA_964399795.1 uncultured Pirellulales bacterium
ATTATACCTTGTTTTGCCAGTATTTTTAACAGGAGCATCTGCTTGAAGCCTGAGGCCATCGCGCCTGCCTGAACTTCTTGCCGTAATGTTCAATGTGTCCGAATTTAGGCTTGCGGTCTGTTGATTTTACTATTCAGATGCGACAAAATAGTGGTAAGGGACGTACTGTAGTTTGTGTCTGGGATTTAGTGCGGGGAGAACACCTGCAAAATCGCGGTCGATTTCAGCAGAATCCGCACTCGGGTGTATCATAAGCCCAGACGCACAATATGGGTAATGAGACAAGGGAGGAATAGATGGCATTCAACACGAAACTAATAAACCTCCTCAAAACTGACCCGCGCTTTGTGGATGACGAAGGCGAGCTCGTCCCCGCTGCCGTGCAGGACCGCGCCTGGAGGACTGACCGCGACCTTGTAAAGTTGCTTCTTTCTGACAAAGACATCAAGGACAAGTTCTTTGAAGAAATCGAAGGACATTGGATTTTCAACCTCAACACTTTCATTGATTACATTTCACAAAAGGATTTTCTGGATAATTCATACACGCGCTTTCGTAACCGCCTCGGGCTGACGATTGGTGAAAAATACTTGCGCCAGCGCGGTGACGTGGCGTTGGTGTGGCCCTACAAGGACACGGTGTTGGAAGGCGGGCAGACGAAGGAAGAAGAAAAGCGCAAGGAGATTTTCTTCAACGAAGTGCTGGCGCAGGACGAAATCAACCGGCTGTTCGACCCTAAAGTACTGACCAATTTTGTGCGCTACACGGCGAAGGGCGAAGAGAAAGTGACAGGTTTCAAGCGCGATGAGAACGGCGTGATACGCGAGAACCTGATTATCAAAGGAAATAACCTGCTTGCTCTGCACTCACTCAAACACCAGTTTCGCGGGCAGGTGAAGCTGATTTACATTGACCCACCATTCAACACGGGAACGGACTCCTTCGGGTACAACGATGACTTCAACCATTCAACATGGTTGACCTTTATGAAAAATCGCCTAGAAATTGCACGTGAATTATTAGCAAATGACGGCTCAATCTACGTTCATCTTGATTACAATGAAGTCCATTACTGCAAAGTTTTAATGGATGAAATCTATGGGCGAGGAAATTTTCAGCGCGAGATAGTATGGCGAATTGGGTGGGTCTCTGGTTTTAAGACGGCTGCGAAGCATTGGATTAGGAATCATGATAGCATTCTGTTTTACACAAAAAGGGACCTGTTCTTTAACAAAGACTACATTCCGTATCCTAAAAACTATGTTCGCCGAGATGGAAAAGCTCCAGAAGCTCCAGGGTATGCCATCGAAGACACCTGGAATTGCAGTGAACTTGACCGGTTAGACTCAATTCAGATTAAGAGTTTTGACCAAGAGAAAACAGGGTTTCTAACACAGAAAAATGAAGCCTTGTTGCGGCGTATTATCTTCTCTGCCACAAATGAAGGTGATATTGTTCTTGATTTTACAGCAGGGAGTGGTACAACAGGAGCAACTGCTCACAAAATGAGCCGTCAATACATACTAGTTGAACAAATTGATTCACAAATAAAAAAAACCGTTGAACGCATGATAAATGTCATGAAAGGAGACCCCAAAGGTATATCTAGACTCGTCAATTGGAAAGGCGGCGGCAACTTTATCTATTGCGAACTAATGAAATACAACGAAGCCTTCATAGAGCGCATCCAATCCGCCCAGTCCAGCAAAGAACTGCAGAAAATCTGGCAGGCATTGGCAGAAGGCTCGTTCCTGAATTGGTACATTAAACCTCAAATGCCCGAAGAAGCCGTTAAGGATTTTGAAGAGATTGGCAAAGAAAAGAACGGCCTCGAAAAGCAAAAACGCCTGCTGGCGGGACTGCTCGATAAGAATCAGTTGTATGTGAATCTCACCGAGATTGATGACGCGCAATTCAAGGTCAGCAAGGAAGACAAGGAGTTGAACAAGGCATTCTACGGAGAAACATACAATGCCTGAGCCTGAGCAATTCCTTTACGAAACCCTCAACGCCGTTTCCATCATGGGCTTTCTCAAAAAAGAAATCCCCGATAGCGTGGCGCAAAACCTGAACCCTCAATACGAATTGCGCGGCTATCAGGTAGAAGCCTTTGCGCGCTTTTTCCATTGCTACAAAAACGACTTTCCCGGTAAAACCGCGCCCCTCCACTTTCTATTCAACATGGCAACGGGAAGCGGCAAGACGCTCATCATGGCTGGACTGATCCTGTATCTTTATGAACAGGGCTACCGCAATTTTCTGTTCTTTGTCAATTACACCAACATTATCGAAAAGACTAAGGATAATTTTCTCAACCCTGCCTCCATCAAATATCTGTTCAATCGTGAAATCATAATTGGCAACCGCCGCGTACGCGTTTCGCCAGTGGAGAACTTTGAAGCGACCAATCCCAGCGACATCAACATTTGCTTTACTACGATTCAAAAACTCCACTCCGACCTGACCAGCGAGAAAGAAAACGCTCTAACCTTTGAAGACTTTCGCAAGCACAAGGTCGTGCTGATCGCGGATGAAGCCCATCACATCAACGTGCAGACTAAGGCCGAGATGGAGATGTTCGAGAGTTGGGAGAACACGGTGCAGAAAATCTTCGAGCAGAACGAAGAGAATCTCCTGCTCGAATTCACCGCCACGCACGATTACGCCACGCCCGCGATGGTGGATAAGTATCGCAACAAAGTCATCATCCGCTATGACCTGCT
>CAYNTC010000329.1:0-2713 GCA_964399795.1 uncultured Pirellulales bacterium
TAACAGCGTATACACCGGCGTTATTTAGCCCCTGCGGCTGCATTGTGCTCTCATCATACGACTGCTGAGCTAAAGCGACAGTACTAAACAGCAACAGTAGTACTGTTATACAGCCCCTAAGGCTCATCCATAGCTTCATTTTCGCACTCTCAAACATTCTCTCTGACCTTAGAATTGCCGGCAAAACCCAATAGGGGCCGATCTACCCTCCCAGATGCTGAACTCCCTAACTGTGGCTAGGCCGCCAGGTGCCTACTTGCCTCCATTTACTTGCAATATATTACCATAAAACCGCCCACATTTTCAAGGAAATTATCCCCAAAGGCGGCGCGAATTTGCTTTTTACAGTGTTGAAAAGGGTGATAATGGAAACTTGATTTGGAAATCTTGCCTTACCGGACTTAGACTGGTATACTCAAGCCAAATGCGTGAGGCGTTTGCTGCTAAGGACTTATTTTATGAAGGTAATTCTGAACTCAAATCAAATTGAGCAAATTCTCGATGACTTGGCAGATCGCATTATTGCCGAGACCCCCAAGCAATTGGATATCGCTGCCATAGGCATTCTCAGTCGTGGTGAGGTATTAGCCCATAGACTTTCGAGACGCTTGTCGGAGAAGCTGCAAAGAGAAGTCCCATGTGGAACTCTGGATATAACGCTTTACCGCGATGACCTGAACTCGCCTCAGAGCAGCGAGCAGCCGCACGTACGGATAACCGATATTGGATTTAACATCGATAACAAAGTGATCGTTTTGGTTGATGATGTTTTGTATACAGGTCGGTCAGCCCGTGCTGCGATAGACGCTCTTATCGACTTAGGAAGGCCGAAAGCAATAAGATTAGCAGTGCTCGTCGAAAGGAAAGGCAGGGAGTTTCCAATACAGGCCGACTTCGTGGGACACAAAGCTGAAGTCGACCCGGGCAAGTTAGTCCAGGTTAACCTCGTTGAATCCGACGGTAAGGACGAAGTCGTTATTGAGTAAATGAGTGGGTGCGTATATACGTTGACTCACTCACACATCTACACTAGCGCCGATACAGGACTATGGCACTTATAAGAAAAGGTAAAACTTTCAGTTGGACCCGCAAACATCTGCTTAGTCTTCGAGAGCTAAGCGCCGATGAAATCACACACATTCTTGATACTGCCAAAGGCTTCGAACAGATAAGCACTCGGTCGGTGAAGAAAGCCCCGCCTTTGCGTGGCAAGGTCGTAGTCAATTTATTTTTCGAAGACAGCACGCGAACACGAAATAGTTTTACCCTGGCTGCGAACCGCTTGAGCGCAGATGTTATCGAATTCACAAAAAAATTGAGTTCTGTGAGCAAAGGCGAAACCCTGCTGGATACAGCTCGCAACCTTGAGGCGATGGGTATTGACATAGTGGTTATTCGCCACAGTGCTGCCGGTGCACCTAAGCTCTTGAGTCGTAATATCAATGCGTGCGTAGTCAACGCCGGCGACGGATACTGTGAGCATCCCACACAAGGGCTTTTAGACGTCTATACAATTCGCAAAATCAAGGGAACACTGGAGGGTCTTAAAATTGCCATTGTCGGCGATATCACCCATTCTCGTGTTGCAAGCAGTGACATGTGGGCCATGACGAAACTTGGCGCCGAGGTTATATTTGTTGGTCCTCCGACACTTATCCCCGCTGAGGTAGGAAAGTTACCCGTTAAAGTCAGCTATTCACTCGACGAAGTTATTGAGAAAGTCGATGTGGTCAATATGCTTCGCATTCAGTTTGAACGCCTCGGCAGCAATCCATTTCCTTCTATCCGCGAATACTCTCATTACTTTGGTCTGACTGTTGAGCGCATGAAACGTGCCAAACCGGATATCGTTGTTATGCACCCGGGTCCGATCAACAGAGGCCTGGAGATGGAAAGTGAAGTCGCTGACGGCCAAAACAGCGCCATCCTGCAACAAGTAACGAATGGCTTGGCCGTCCGAATGGCTGTATTGTTCTTAGTTAACCAAGCTGCCGCACAGGCGAAATAGAAAACAGAAAATGCTTGAAGAGAACTCTTCCGAGGTTGAAGCTTGTCATATTAAAACTTGCAACTTATGGCTTTTCGTGCAAGAAAAAGAGTATTTTTACCACACAGCAAATTTCTGTAGTGTAAGGAAGCGATGGTAGAAGATATCTTATATATCTGATCGTTGAATGGTTATTACTTATATTGGCCGCAGCTCGATGTCGCCCCTGAAATCGACTTCTTATACAATACAAAAATTCACTCATTAATATACAGATAAACCTTTGACCACGTTTGGTCATCGCCGTGGCGGCGATGGATAGATATCATCAATCTTATCTGCATCAAAACTTTTTCAGAACACCTCAAATAGTTGAATATTCAACTGCTGTTTGTATACTATCTTTGCAACACATAACGCAATATATTTAATATAACGATAAAAATGAAACTTATTTCACGAAAATCCCGGCTAAGAGGAGAAGCTACAATCCCAGCTTCAAAGTCGCACACGATCCGTGCAGTTGCTATCGCGTCGTTGGCCTCGGGCGAAAGCGCGATCCGCAAACCTCTTGATTCGGGTGACACACGGGCAGTAGTTGAGTGCTATCGGGCGCTGGGTGCTCAGATCGACACAAGCGATTACGATCTTTGGAAAGTGAAAGGGACGGCTGGGAAAATCACCGCTCCCCAAGAAACCATCGATGTCGGCAATTCCGGCACAACA
>CAYNTC010000330.1:0-1134 GCA_964399795.1 uncultured Pirellulales bacterium
TGCAACTATCTCTGCCATCGAGCTAAATACTCAACGGGTGATTTGGCATATAGCGGTGATGGGACTGATACCATCTATGGCTTTTTGAAATCACTTGCCGGCTTTCAGGATTTGTTTGGCACATCAAATTTTGTATTCTGTTTTGACAGTGCCAAGAGTAAACGCAAAGAGATTTATCCTGAATACAAAGCTAACCGTTGGGATAAGGAAAAAACTGAGGAGGAGATTGAATTCGATAAGTCGTTTAGAAAGCAAGTCAAGAAGCTTAGGACGACATATCTGCCCATGATAGGATTTAAGAATGTGTTTGTTCAGCAAGGTTACGAGAGTGATGACATAATTGCGTCTCTCTGTGACAATCTTCAAGATGATGAAGAGGCAATTATCATATCGAGTGACCATGACTTGTATCAGTGCATTGCCTATAATGTTTCATTTTATAATCCACAATCACGGAAGGTTCTGACTCTGCAAGGATTTAAGAAAGTGTACGGAATAAATCCGATGAGATGGGGATTAGTTAAATCCCTTGCCGGTTGTGCTACTGATAATGTTTCTGGAATAAGAGGGATTGGCGAAAAAACTGCAATTAAGGATTTACTTGGTAAATTGAAACAAAACTCCAAGGCTTACAAAGCAATTACTTCTCCAGAAGGAATAAATGTACTTAATAGAAATCGAGAGCTTGTTGTGCTACCCATGAAAGGTACATGCCAATTCAGGCTTAAACAAGATAAGCTGTCCGAGCAAGGATGGAAGCGGGTAACGAGATTACTGGGCATGAAGTCAATACGGACCAGGATGCCGTTCAGGAGAAAAAGGAAATGAAAAAGAAACAAAATGTGCATTCACAAAGGAGGATTTGAAATGGAATTAAATCATAGTTCGATTCATGTTGGTTGTCAGACTTTTTGCGGCGATGGTAGCAATTTGAGTGATCCAAGTGAGACAATTCTTATTGTTAGAATGCCTCATCTTTGTCCAAGAGATGAGAGGGTTATTCAAGCTGTGGTTTTACCCGTAATAGTTGAGATGGTGAAGCAGTTTGAGGAGAAGGAGGCAGTAAAAAAATGATATTATGGAGAATTTTTTGTTTCTTTTTTGGACACTGTTGGAGTGATTGGTTAATGGGGA
>CAYNTC010000330.1:1234-2702 GCA_964399795.1 uncultured Pirellulales bacterium
TGGTCTTGGAGAAAAGTAAAGGTAAAGCGTGGTGGTAAGGCAATGGTTTGGAAGCCGAGGATTGTTGAGATAACTTTGGAGGATTTGATTTTGTAAATGGGTATTTTAGTTAACTACATGTTTGTCATTTTGTTGATGCTTGAGAAACTATACGGTGTTTGGGTGAGGAAATTTCTGTGGGTGCTTTTTGCGATGTTTTATGGCATTCGGTTCGAGGGTCTTCAACACATACCGAAGCATGGAAATTACATCCTTGCGTCGAATCATCAGAGCTACCTCGATGTGATTCTCATCAGTCTGCCGCTTGGAACGCTTCCATACTACTTTGTGCTTGATACGATATGGGACAAGATACCAGGAATGCTCCGCAATCATTTGAATTGTATTCCGGTGTCGCGTGATCCTAAAAGGAAAACTGGTATGGCATTTAGGCAGGGTCTCAGAGTTCTCAGAAAGGGATATTCGGTCTGTATTTTTCCAGAGGGCCAGAGAACCTTTAATGGCAGACAACAGTCTTTTAAGCATAAAGGATATTTGGCTCTGCATAAAATGTCTGGGGCGCCTTTATTGTCCGTGCGTATTTATGGTGCTTATGATGTGTGGCCTCGCTGGAGAAGATTTCCCAGATTGGGTGGTAGAATTAAGGTGAAGTATTTTCCGTTAAAACAAATATGAAAGTTTGAGGTGAATGATGGATTTGAATTTGAATTTGAATGTGGAAGAGATTAAGAAGGAAGCATCTGTAATAATGATGGCCAGGATAGTAGATAAATTAGATATTGCTTTGAATGCTCCAGGGTGGTGGAGGCATAAAATTATTAAATGGATTTTTCCAGAGATGGTTGATGTGTCAAATGAGTTGAAAAGGTATTATTGGAAATGAAAAAATCGGAAGCCTTGGAGCAACGAAAGAAATTGTTGAATCTAATCGAGCAGTGGACACGAGCAGAAATAATGGCGCGTCTCGGTAGGTTTGATAATCTTGAGTTTGTCGACTACGCTCAGGTCCAAGTCGAGAAGAGGGACGAAATAAGGCGTCTGGTTTTCGGCACCGACAATCTGGTTGAACTGAACAAGAGGTGGGGTCTGGTGAAGCCAAAGCAAAGAAAAAGGAAAGGAGATAGAAATAATGTGGCAGGATAAGCTAAACGGACTGTTTGAACTTTTTGGTGGTTTGTTCATCGTGCTTAGCTGTCTTAAGCTTTATCGGGACAAAAAGGTCAGGGGCGTTAGTTTTATACATGTTAGTTATTTTACAATTTGGGGCTATTGGAATATTCATTATTATCCGCATCTTGAACAATGGGTGAGTTTTGGTGGCAGTTTGGGTGTGACATTGATAAATACGATATGGCTTGCGATGCTGATTTACTATGTGCGCAAGGAGAGATTGGATGAGAATCTTGAAAGGGAACAGAATGACAAATCCAGATGAGCGATTAGATTTAAGTGATTATCCTTCACCTAT
>CAYNTC010000331.1:0-2702 GCA_964399795.1 uncultured Pirellulales bacterium
TCGGCCAGTCAACAGTAAGGCGGGCTGTGGTGGAGTCAAGCTGGAGGTCCTTGTCTTTATAGCGCCATAACAAACTCGGCACCGACAGTAACCATTGGGACGTTGACCAGTTGTTACCTTCGTGGCTTAGCCACAAGCCGACAATTTCTGCTCGACCTTGCCAATTACCTAATGGTGACTGACCCACGGTTGAGACATTCAGGGAGAGCTGGTGTCGTCCCAACTTTGGCCAGCTTATTGAGCCGCTGTATGTACCCGCATGGCGGATGCCCCGCTTAGCACTTGTGCCCGTCCATGAGCCGTCAAATTCTCCCTTTTCAAGCCCTGTATTCAAAAGGGCATTCAGTCTTCCGACAAGCCCTGCGCTTTCGAGCACAACCTGGTCAGCTTTAAGCCTGTTCAGGCCCAAGGTTATAGAACCACTTACAATTTTAACCTGCTGGGTTGGAAGTCGCTCCTGGCGGACTAAAAGGTTATCCGGCCGGACGATAATTTGATTTGGATCGATCTGGATGGTCGTGGAGCCTTGCACTTTTGCCGCTGCGATTCTAAGCGAGTCCAACCTCAGTTTGCCAGTGAGCCTCTGGCCCTGTAGTAGTTGGCCATCCCACTGCCCGGCTATGTATCGCGGGCAGAGATGGGGCGGAATCCAGGCTTGTAATAGCTCGTCCATATTATCGATAGCAAAGCTGACCTTGTGCATCTTCAATGGGCCAGACGCGATTATTCCCTGAAGGTCAAGCTTAGAGGGAATGTTTCCCTCAAACTGCCAGGACAACTGACCCTGGTGCTCACCGTGGAAATCCAAAGGTCCGATTTCATGGGAGCTATCGTTGGAGTCCATTATTACGATTTTTGCATTTTTAATTTCTATACGTGGTAGTTTAGTCAAGCCTTGTTTTGCGCCACTATCACGGCTCGATCTGGCAAAGGTTGATACTATGTCCTGTATGTTCCAGTGACCGGCTTTATTCTGTTGGACCGTAAGGGTGGGGGCATTTATGTCTATCGACTCAAGAATCATTGAGCGCGTCAGCAACATCACCGGCAAAGCGCTGTGCGAGAGATGAATCTCAGAGGCCACAAAAAAGGCCTCCTGCTCGATCGGCAGAGCCAAGGTGAGGTCTTTAATTGTTGTGGAACCGGTCCAGCTCGTAGATAATGAAGCAGCAGATACCTTAATGCCAAGTTTGCTACTGGCAGCACGGACAATGTACTGCCGAGGTAGGCCCGTCCATAGAAGCACCTGCACCAGTACAAATGCCGACAATACAAGTACCACCGAGCAAAGGATAATTCGGCGTATCCATCTTCTTATTCGCTGCGACGCATCGCGGCGAGTGGTTGTTCTATGTTCTTTTTCCATCCCAATAAGCCAGAGGCTTATAAAGCAGAGATTGAGTGCATTAGCAGATTAATACGCCGAAGGCGTATAAAGCGGTATAAGAATCACTCAAATCGACGATTTACGGTGGGGATATTGCCTACAGTCTGTGGCCCGAATCCTAAGATCCACCAGTCTTGGCGGTACGTGCTGCCCACCGAGGGCCCAAAGCTGGTAATCACCTCTCCGGTATCTGCCCAATAGGCCACGTAAGCAACACTTGCAAAGCCGATCTGCTCAATCTTTTTGGTGATGGCCAATTCTGGAGTCACCAGAGTAGCCACGGGTGCTCCGGTGGCCGTGGCCGAGGCGCCTGACGGTGCGGTTATAGCGGGTATGCCAAAGAGACTTTCATAACGGTCGATGCCAACGCCACCACTTCGCAGCTCGAGAATAACTTCAGCGTCTTCTCTCTCGTCAGTAATTTGAACTCCCAACAGTAGCAATTTAGCACGAAATTCGGCTAAGACGAATTCTTTCTCTGCAGGCGTGAAGTAAGTTGGGTCCAAATAAACTCTGCGTTCTTGAAGCGCATCGAAGGACAACGGCTCAACGGCTTTAACCGCTGCCTGAGAAAGTAAAAACTGTTCGGTAGCTGTACGGGGCGGATCTGTAACACGAATATTAGCGCAGCCGGCAAACACCAAGGCTAACAATGCGGACAATGAAACTGCCTGCGCTCTTATAATCCAGGCCCGGAAAAGCCGTTCCCACATACCAACTTTGCTCTTTTTCATACCCTACATTCACTTAATAGGCAGACAAAATTACTTGATATCATAAGCTTCGAGTCGATAGACGCTACAATACAGAATGATTCTACCGCAATGGCATAGGGGCGCCAAGGGCGCTGTTGATACGAATTTGTCTTCGACGTGCCGCTAAAAAAATCAGGTTGGCGATTGACAGGCAGAACCAAACGGATTAGATGATAGCAGTGTCGAGCTTGTTTGCACCGAAAAAAAAGCAAATGTGGAGTATATAATGAATAAAAACTCCATTCTCTGTGTGTTTTTAGGGTTATCTGTCTTTTTTGCAGGGTGTAACGCACCCAAAAGAGACCTTGTCAATTTTAACAACTCATTTAAAGCCGATTATTTAGGGTCCTTTAGTTTTGATAAATCTGTACAACTTGCCGAATCGAAAATCAGTGGCGGCAAAAATCCTAAAGGAGAAGATTTATTATGGTCCCTGCAGCTCGGTTGCCTTGAGAGGATTAGGCAGAACCATCAACAAAGCAATGATTATTTTGATAAATCAGAACAGATGCTCAACTTCTTCGATTACCAAAACAAAACCGTCGATTCCGTTGCTGCAA
>CAYNTC010000332.1:0-2698 GCA_964399795.1 uncultured Pirellulales bacterium
CAGATTAACGAAAACATTGCCGCCTTCGGCTGGCTTGCAATAACAGAGTCGTAATACCAATTGTAATTAGATATTGCGCTTTGTATAACGATCAGAAAGCCATCCCCAAGCTACGCTTGAAGCTGCCACCCATTTATGCCAAAAATACGAAGCGCAACAATTTAATACGATTGGTATAATTTATGAGGTACAGACTGCGAAAAATGATTGACCAATGGCGGCACAGGGTTTATAACATCGGGTGACAACGCGGTAAATTAAAATGAGTATTCCGGAAGATATATTCGTGGAAATCCGAAATTCTGATCCTTCGACTGGATTCGGCAGGCTCACCACAAGTACGCTCAGCACATCCGACCCCCGGGACAGGTCCGGGTAAAATAAAAGCCCACCGGCACGGGTCCGGGGGCTAAACAAATTGTCTTGAAATTTCGTTCAAGGTCTGCAAATTGCTGATATTTATGACTTGTGTTTTTCTGCTGATTCTTTTCATCAGGCCGGTTAGAACTCTTCCCGGCCCGATTTCGTAAAACTCTTCGACACCATCAGCTAAAAGTCTCTCCATACATTTCTGCCAAAGAATCGGGCTGGTCAACTGCTTTGTGAGCCCTTGATGAATTTCCTCTGCGCTTTTGTAATACTGCCCAGTGATATTTGCAATAACTTTTGTGTCAGTCGGATCCGCTATCTCACAGTTCGCCAGCGCTTTTTTAAGGATTTCAGCCGCACTTGACATCATATCCGTATGAAATGCCCCGGCCACCTCAAGGCGTACCGCTTTGATTGCGCCGTATTTTGCCGAAAGCTCCTTTGCTCGCTTGCACGCAGCTTTACTGCCACTGACTACGATCTGTCCAGGACAATTGAAGTTCACCGGCACTAACAACTCGCCCTCACTCGCATCCTCACACAGCCATTGTACCTTCTCTTCGTCAAGCCCAATAATACTAACCATAGCGCCTTCTGTGGCATCAGCCGCTGCCTGCATTGCTTCGCCACGTTTCTTTACAAGAGTAAGTGCGTCCTCGAAACTGATGACACCAGCCGCATAAAGAGCAGTGTATTCACCCAGACTTAGTCCCGCTGTTATATCTGCTCGAAGAACGTTCGTCGCCTGATTTTTTCTCAGAACCTCCAATATGGCAGCCGATGTCACAAAAATAGCAGGCTGTGAAATCGTTGTACTGCTTAGTTGTTCAGCCGGCCCTTCAAAACAGATATTGTTTAGCTTAAATCCGACAATCTCATCTGCCTTCTCGAAGATTTCGTTCGCCTCGGCAGAAGCCTTGGCAATGTCTGCTCCCATCCCCACAACTTGAGCACCCTGACCGGGAAATAAAAATGCACGCCTCATATTCTGTATATTCCTATCAAACTGCCACTTCGCAAGTCTTTTTTGATGGACTTATAACTCAATAACATTAGCTCCCCAGGTAAGTCCCGCACCAAAAGCCACGAAGATAACGATGTCTCCTTTCTTGACCTTACCTTCTTTAACGCACTCATCAAATGCAATCGGCACTGAAGCCGCCGACGTATTTCCATACTCTGCGATATTCATATAGACCTTCTCGCTCGGCAGATTCAGCCGCTTTGCTGCTGACTCTATAATCCTTGCATTCATCTGATGTGAAATTACCATGCTAATGTCATCAACCGTCAACCCGCAATGCTCCATGCAGTTAGCAACGGACTCGACAATCCGACGAACAGCCTGTTGATATACTTCTCTGCCTTTGATTTCCATGTAGATTTTATTAGGATCGTCCAGCGCTTTGGCTGCAGGATTGCGAGAACCATACGCCTGGCAATTCAATGCTTCCCAGTGGTCGCCGTCCGAACCTGAAGTGCTGTATATGATTCCTCTACTTCCGTCACTTCTTCGTTCAACCACCACCGCACCGGCACCATCCCCGAAAAGAATGCAACTCGTACGGTCCTTCCAGTTGGTAATCTTGGTCAGAGTCTCGGCGCCTATTACAAGAGCATTGTTGATTCGACCGTTCTCTATGAACTGCTGCACGATATATAAACTATAAATAAAGCCGCTGCAGGCAGACTCAATATCGAACACCCATGCCTTTTTTGCACCAAGATTGCGCTGTACAAAGGACGCCGTCGATGGAAAAACCATCTCAGGTGTCACTGTGGCCACAATGATAAGCTCAACCTCACTCGCGTTGACATTGGCATCTGCAAGCGCTCTTCCGGCCGCCTCTGTGGCCAGAAAAGCCGTACTCTCGTCATCGGTTGTCACATGTCGGACTTTAATGCCGGTGCGGGTCGTGATCCACTCGTCTGTTGTGTCAACCATCTTTGCTAAATCATCGTTAGTTAGCAACTTTGCTGGCATAAAAGAACCGGTTCCTGTGATTACTGCGCGATAGGTGGGGGGGCAATCCTCAATTAGTTTGTGCATCAGTTGTCCTTACGCAATTTTCGGAAAGGCGATCCATGATCTTTTCGTTTATCTTTTGTGTGTGGTATTTTTTAGAGGCAACAATAGCATTTCGTATTGTTCTGCTCTCGCTTGAGCCGTGGCAGATCAGCGCCGTTCCATTAACTCCTAATAGCAAAGCGCCGCCGTACTCATTATAGTCGTATTTTTTATAAATTCTTTTCATGATCGGCTTGAACTTCAGTGCAAGCCGCATCTTCTCCTGCATGAGCTCGTATTTTATCGCCCTAAACAGGCTAT
>CAYNTC010000333.1:0-2696 GCA_964399795.1 uncultured Pirellulales bacterium
TCGGACAAAAACACTGTTTTACTTCAATGAACTAAAATACTGTGAACGGTTACGAAAAAACAAATATTATCTAAAGCTTACAGCCTTTGCGAGGATGTCGCACGTAAAATACCCAAGTTATCAAATGGCGGAGCAATTAAGTTTATGGACGACCATGAACTTTGGATTTCCGCAAATAAGGATTCGCTACCAAACTATTTTTTGAAAAGATGGAAACAAGTTCGTAAAGGTTTAGTCGACAGTATTCAGAAAGAGAAACAGCGGAAGAGAATGCCCGAAGGACAGAAGAAAAACAAACTTGCAAATGAAATTACTGAACTCCGCATGTCTCTTAGGGATCCTCTTTTAAAAACCGCAACTTTAATAAAGCAAGAGTTAGATTCCTTTTAAGAACGAACAGATATAAAAAGCCTACAAAGTAACATAAATATAGAGATGACAGAAAAAAACGAGGCACGAGCAACGGGTGACGAACGACGAAATTAAAAGTTTCTTTCTACGAATCCCGTGTCAACCTCGTTCCGGACAAACAGGTTGTGTGAGAGTATATCAAGGCAGGCTGGTATCGTTGTTTTGACAGGCTCAATGACAAATTCACGCAATGCACGACGCATTGTAGCAATAGCCTCAGCTCGCGTTCTCTGGTGCACAATTAGTTTTGCAATCATAGAATCATAGTGTGTCGAAACCGTCCAGTCCTGACAGACATGAGTGTCAACTCTGACGCCCGGGCCGCCAGGTGTAACGTATCTGGTTATCGTTCCCGGACACGGAGCAAAATTGTTCCCGGGGTCCTCAGCATTGATACGGCACTCGATCGATACACCTCTATGCTTAATATTCTTCTGGCGGAACTTTATCTTATGTCCGCTGGCAATTTTCAACTGCCATTTGATCAAATCATGCCCAGTGACCATCTCGGTAACAGGATGTTCCACCTGAATCCGCGTATTTGCCTCAATAAAATAAAACTTCTTGTCTTTATCCAGGAGAAACTCAACTGTCGCTGCATTGACGTAGCCAGCCTCTTTTACAAGTCTAATCGCAGCATCTGCAAGCCGTTCCCTGTCCCGCTCATCCAACACAGGACACGGCGATTCCTCAATCATCTTCTGATGCCTTCGCTGAATAGAGCAATCCCTCTCAAAAAAGTGAAGCACGTTGCCGGCTCCATCGGCCATGATTTGTACTTCAACATGCCTTGGTTCAACGATGAATTTCTCCAGATAGATGCTGCCATTACCGAAAGCAGCCTCAGCCTCTGCACGTGCCGCACTAAAAGCTGAACGCAGGCTGATTTCGTTATGTACAATCCGCATACCACGTCCACCGCCGCCCGCTGTTGCCTTCAATATCACCGGGTAGCCCATTTTATTTGCCAGCCTCAGCGCCTCGGCTTCGTCTTCGATAGTGCCCTGCGAGCCTGCCACTATGGGCACTTTTACCTTGCGCGCCAGCTGACGGGCTTGGACTTTGTCACCCAGAAGTCGCATCGCCTCAACAGGAGGGCCGATGAATCCTATTCCACAATCCTGACAGATCTGGGCGAAGTTGATATTCTCAGCCAGGAATCCATAACCCGGATGAATTGCGTCAACATCTGTTATCTCGGCTGCACTTATGATGCGAGGAATATTAAGATAGCTGCCCGCGCTTTCAGCAGGACCTATGCAAACCGCTTCATCAGCAAATCGCAAATAAGGCGCATCCTTGTCAGCCTCAGAATAAACCGCCACCGCTTCGATTCCAAGCTCGTGACAGGCACGAATTATCCGAAGCGCTATTTCACCGCGATTCGCTATTAGAACTCTTGATAACATGACACCACAATTCGTATCTGGTAGCTTACATTACACGGCTTAGTCCACGACAACTTTATTCACGAATCAGTCCGGTCTTACTCTGAACAGCACCTGACCATATTCAACAGCCTGTCCACTGGTCACCAGAATCTCAACGATTGTTCCGCTAATCTCAGCCTTTATCTCGTTCATCACCTTCATCGCCTCGATTATGCAGACCACCGTCTGTGGCTCAATGTGTGAACCGACTTCGACATAAGGTTCTGAATCCGGACTCGGCCTTTCATAAAAAGTCCCAACAATGGCGGATTTTATCTCTGTCAACCCCTCTTCCTGCTGCGCAACTGAATTCTCCTTTACAGGCAGTTGTACATTGTTTGCGCCCACGCCAACATCTGCGCCAGCAGCAACGGGTCCGTGCACCGGCACAGCAACAACACCGGGCTGTTGAGGCTGGGAGCGTTTGAGAAAAATCTTCTCATCGCCGTGCTTTATCTCAATCTCAACCAGGTCATTATCCTTCATTATTTCGAGAATTTTCCTGATTTTAATTAAATCAGTTTCTTTTTCCGCCATCATTTAATCCTTTCTGGGGCTTGGAACTCTTTATCCAGAGCCCTCAGCAACATGCCCAAAATACCACCCCCTCGATCCATCAAGTCACATAAGTATAACGCTCAGATACGTTCGTGCAAACAATTTCACTTCGGATCAGACGTTATGACACCACCAAGACAGCAATTATGGCTGAGACAGCTATAAAGCAGAAACTCCGAATTCCATCGTTTTGTTCCTGCCCTCAAAGCGCAAACTCTGCCAGCTAAATACTGTGCTTTTCTCTTTACGTCTACTAACTATACCGTAATAACTGGATTGATGCAATAGAAGATACGA
>CAYNTC010000334.1:0-2687 GCA_964399795.1 uncultured Pirellulales bacterium
ATGTTCCTGCACGTATGGATTATCATGTCCGGGAAAGTCCGGCACATCAATTTGTTTGCCTGACTTCATTCCGCTGCCATCGCCCCAGGTCGAGCCATCGCTGCCGACAAAGTGCTCGCTGACCCTATTGTAGCAGCCATTAACCTGCCGACACATACTATGAATGTGCAGGTCATCGGCGTAGTCGTATTGAATACTGAAAAAGTCAAACTGGTTACCTGTCTGCCTGCGGGCACGACCACCGAAGCCGATAGCTCTGATAGGCGGATGGCCAATGAACCAATTGGCTATATCAAGATTGTGGACGTGCTGCTCAATGATATGATCGCCCGACATCTCGGTGAAGCTGACCCAATTGCGTACCATGTAATCTGCGTCACTTTCGCCTGGATTTCGCCTCTTGTACCACAGAGCTCCGCCACACCACCAAACACAACCACCCTTGATATCGCCGATGGCACCGTGCTTAACTGCGTATGCGGAGCGAAGATAATTTCTCTGATGTCGACGTTGCGTGCCTGCAACAACATTCAGGCCCTTGTTCTTGGCTAACTCTCCAGCCTCGATAATCCTGCGAGCTCCCGGCGGATCCACAGCCACGGGTTTCTCCATAAAGACGTGCTTGCCTGCTTCAATGGCGGCCTCAAAATGCACAGGTCGGAAGTTCGGCGGTGTCGCCATCAACACTATTTCCGGATCAGCTTCGAGAAGCTTCTTGTAGGCATCGGCGCCGCCAAAACATCGGGATGCAGTTAGGTTATACTTTTTGCCGGTTTCTTCAGCCCTATTCTTGAACCAGTCAGCCGTCGCTATAACATCCAGCTCAATCCCTATGTGCTTTGCCGCATTGACGCAATCATTGAGAGCTTCATTGCCCCGGCCGCCACAGCCAAGCAATGCTACACGAAACTTCTTAGTGGCAGGCTGCGCAAAGACAACTTCTTTGCCGGCCAGTACCGCTGCTACACTTGCTGCCGATGCCTTGATAAAATCTCGTCGCGAGACATCGTCTGCCTTACTACTTTGTTTCTCGTTCATTGATAGTATCCTTTCGCTTGATATACAACTGTCAGGGTTTCTTAAAAGGCGTCCACTTTTGCTTGCTCTTGGTGCTTGCCAAAACAGTATCGATAAACAACATGCCCCGCAAACCATCATCAACATTCGGAAAGTCCGTCATCAGCGTGTCCGGCTTTCGCCCTTCTAAGCGTGCGCGTAGTGTATCAGCAAAATTATAGTAAATATTAGCAAATGCTTCAAAGAAGGCCTCGGGATGTCCAAATGGCAGTCGTGTCGCTCGGCCTGCAGCGGGACTTCTGGCAGCCACATAATCGTTTCCGCGCCGCCAAACCTGCAATGGGCCGTTCGGCTCTTTAACGTACAGATAATTCGGATGCTCCTGGTGCCATTCGAGACTCTTATTCTCGCCATAGACCCAAATTGCAAGATTATTCTCTTCACCGATTGAAATCTGGCTGGCGTGCAGGACGCCTCTTGCGCCATTGTTAAAACGTAACAGAACATTGCCATCATCGTCCAATCTTCGGCCCTTGACAAAAATTGAAAGGTCTGCGCAAAGTTGAGTAATCTTCAAGCCGGTTATGTACTCTGAAAGGTTCTCTGCGTGCGTGCCGATGTCACCCATGCAGCCGGCACCGCCGCTTTGTTTGGGGTCGGTTCGCCAAGAGGCCTGCATATTGCCCGTTCTTTCAAGCGCGGTGGCCAGCCACCCTTGTGAATACTGAACTCTTATCTTGCGAATCTTGCCAAGCTCACCACTACGTGCCATGTCACGAGCCAGCTTAACCATCGGATAGCCGGTGTAATTGTGCATCAAGCCGAACACTCTGCGGCTTTTCTTTACAAGTTTTTGCAGGTCTTTTGCCTCTTTGACACTGATTGTCATTGGCTTTTCACACATGATATGGAAACCTGCTTTGATAAAATCACAGGCTATTGGGTAGTGCCAATTATTGGGCGTAGCAATCGAGACAAAATCGATCCGTTCACCCTCAGGTAAACTTAGCTCCCCATTGATCATCTCTTTATAGGTGCCGTACACACGTTTACGGTCAAGATAAAGCTGTTTGCCCATTTGCTTCGATTTGCGCGGATTAATATCAAAAGCACCGGCCACAAGCTCGATTTGCCCATCCATGCGCGAGGCCTTGCGATGCACCTCACCGATAAACGCCCCAGGCCCTCCACCAACCATCCCCAT
Source organism: uncultured Pirellulales bacterium (assembly GCA_964399795.1). Lineage (GTDB taxonomy): Bacteria > Planctomycetota > Phycisphaerae > Sedimentisphaerales > Anaerobacaceae > CAYNTC01. The sequence goes on from CAYNTC010000334.1 coordinate 2,222, forward strand.
CTTCAACTTTCGATTAAGTTTCATGCCTACTCCTTTCATTATAATGCTGTTGTGAACGAGCCATTTGCTTCTTTTATTGAAAAACTATTTTGTTCAAAAAAACTGCTTCTTCCTAATGTAAAATCCTGCCATGATTATATAGACGCAAGAGAACAAAGCAACCACAAAAGAAAGGGCCTTTCACAATGCTAATCTTCCAACCAGGCTCGCATCTATCACAAATAGATGGTGTTAGAAAGTATAAGCCAAGAAAATATCATCTAAGCAAAATAACGCCATCACCTCTAGTGCTCTGTCTAAGGATAAATGATGACTGTCATTCTGAGCAAAGCGAAGAATCTCAATTGATAAGGCCAGATGCTTCGCCTTCGGCTCAGCATGACAACCCCTCAAACATCCTAAGACAGAGCTCTAGGGCGCAGACCAGACTTTTCTTGACAATAGCTGGATGTGATATAAAAATCTG
>CAYNTC010000335.1:0-2684 GCA_964399795.1 uncultured Pirellulales bacterium
GATTCACCGGAGCCGCATCAAGATAATCAAATCCTCCTGAGCCATCCTCGAACTGGTACTCCATGAGCTTACATGTTATTTCCCTGCCGACCCCACAGGTGCAGAAACCTTCGCTGACTGTGATTAGTCGGCCTGTCTTGCGGATGGATTCCGCTATCGTCTTGATGTCGAGAGGCTTTAGCGTCCGCACATCGATTACCTCGGCGTTGACTCCATGTTGTTCAGTGAGCACCTTCGCTGCCTCCAACGACCGCATCGCCATCCTGCTGTAGCTAACAATAGTTGCGTCCTCGCCTTGCTTTTTAATATCTGCTACGCCAAGTGGAATAATATAATCACCCTCTGGTACCGGTCCCTGCTGACCATACGTAGCTTTGTGCTCTATGAAAACTACAGGATTGTCACTTCGAATTGCAGCTTTGAGCAAGCCTTTCGCATCATACGGTGTGGATGGCATCACAACATAAAGTCCCGGCGGATGCATAAGCCACGCCTCAAGTGACTCCGAATGATGTGCGGCAATGCATCTTCCAACGCCGCCCTCGGTTCGCAGGACCATCGGTACTTTGGCTTTACCGCCGAACATATAACGGTTATATGCCCCGACGTGAACAAGCTGATCCATTGCTATTGTAACAAAATCAACATACATAATCTCCGCCACCGGCCGAAGGCCTCGAAGTGCAGCACCAATAGCCGCACCTGCAATCGCTGCTTCTGATATTGCCGTATCAATTACTCGCTCTGTTCCGAACTCAGCTAAGAGTCCACGTGTAGCCTGATATGCGCCGCCGTACAAGCCAACATCTTCGCCAATGACGATAACACTAGTGTCTCTTCGCAGCTCTTCAGCCTGAGCGGCAGAGACCGCTTGAGCGATACTCAAAACATCCATACCGAATTTGGACTTTATCTGGGCTCTTGCCTGTTCTGCAGCCTCTTTTTTTGTCTTGGCCTTTGACGATGCCAGAGCAGACTCGAATGCTGCCGTCGCCTCCATCACCTTGCGTGACATGGCCCTGTCGGATTCAATAAGCTCAGCAGGGTAACTTTCCTGCACGTATACATCCTTGCATAAATCAGCGGTATTTGGCCAAGGGCTATCCAATCCGAATTTCGTAGCTGTCTCGATCGTCGTAAAAGCTTTATCTTTTATTTTATCCAGCTCTTCCTGTGCGCAGAGCTTTTCGTTGAGTAACTTGCCACGAAGGACGGTGATTGGGTCACGCTCATGCCAGGCCTTTTCCTCCTGCTTGGTCCGATACGCTCGCGGGTCACTTCTGCTGTGTCCATACCAGCGATAGGTTTTGGCTTCGATTATCGTCATTAGAGATTCTTTTCTTGCTCTGTCAACGGCTTTGCGAACCGCCAGGAAAACAGCAAGCGCATCCTGACCATCCACAATCATAGCTGGCACATCATACGCAGCGGCACGTTGTGCGATGTCCTTGATGTTGCTTGCCTTTGTAGCTCCTTTAACTTCACTGCCTGTAAACGGCACACTCATTCCATAAAGGTTGTTCTCCACTATAGCTACCAGCGGTACTTTCAGAGTCGAAGCCATATTCATCGACTCGTGAAAGCTGCCGCAGTTTGTAGAACCATCTCCAAAAAATGACAGGACTACTTTGCCGGTTTTCTTGTATTTTTCAGCAAAAGCCGCCCCAACAGCCGGCGGCTGATTGCCACCCACAATGCCTGTTGAGCCAAGGTTGTTTTGCTTCTCTACTTCGGCTATGTGCATCGAGCCACCCCTACCTTTGCAGTAGCCGGTCTCTTTGCCCATAAGCTCAGCCATCATCTGATTCCAATGATTTTGTCGGTCTTCTTTTGTATCTGCATATTTGTTGCCGATGGCTCCGCAGTGACCGTGGCCACGGTGTGTCGAGCCGATTACATCGCCGCGTTGGATGGCAGCAATAGCCCCGACCGCTATAGCCTCTTCACCTGCATAAAGATGCGATGCACCTTTGATTATATTCTGGCCTAAAAGCTCAAAAACTTTCTCTTCAAAAAACCGAATCTCATATATAGTTCGCAGCCAATCATTGGCGTCATCCAGAGTAATAACACCATCTTTTATGATATCGTTGAGCTTTTGGATAGGCTTATTTCGGGTGTCATCAATGTTAAAATTCACGCCTTCAATCTCCTCTTTTTTATAAGCCAGAGGCTTATTTAGGTTACATTGTTAGCGCATATTAATCCTGCAGATTGAATAAAGGTTAGTACTATACCACATTGAGCTTAGCCAGACAACTGCGCCCTGAAGATTTCGTCATTTTTTTACCCAAACTGAGCCTTGAAGGATGATATACGAGCGGTTATTTTTAACACAGCTAATTCGAAGGGCTGTTTGTAAACAGAGAAAGCACAAAAACCAATTAATTCGAGATGTTCTGCTGATAGTCTTTACGGATTCTCTTATTGCGGATATATTTTACAAACGTGAGAACAGCCAGTACCGCAACGGCGTCTGCCAATTTGCAGATAAGGCCCTCAATGCTGACGTAAACGTTAAAAATGACTGACTCTAAATATTCCTTTGTTAAGTGAGGAACAAATGGGCAAAAAACTATTACAAATCGTGACGGTGGCATACATCGTGGGTTGGGCATTCTGCGCTACATGTGCTAAGGATTTTGAATATCCGAAGACAGAACGCATCGATCACGTGGATACAT
>CAYNTC010000336.1:0-2663 GCA_964399795.1 uncultured Pirellulales bacterium
CACCTTATTCATCGCGACAATAACAAGACAATTACTGATGAATCCCGGCACTATTTCGTACATATATTGGTTAAATCCAATTTGCTTCCATACTACCAGCACTATAGTGCCGGTTACCATTCCTGCCAGGGCTGACTGCCAGCTTGTCTTTCTTGAAAACAACGCAAAAAGAACCAAGGGCCCAAATGCCGCGCCGAATCCGCCCCACGCATAAGCCACTATTCCCAAGATTGTCTCATCGGGCCGAAGCGCCAAAATAAGCGCTATAGCCGAAATTATTACAACGAAAATTCTTCCAAAAAGAACAACCTCCCGCTCACCCGCTTTTTTCCTTATCGCTTTCTGATAGAAATCTTCTGTTAACGCAGATGAGCAGACCAAAAGCTGCGAATCTATTGTTGACATTATAGCTGACAGGATTGCTGCGAGCATTATCCCTGCCAGCCACGGATGTATCGCTCTTCTTATCATATATATAAAGACCTTTTCATGCTCTCCTTCGGCAATGTTTAAATTCTCGAACATGCCAATACCAATAAATCCAATCGCTAAAGCTCCCGATAGCGATAAAAATACCCAGATAATAGCGATTGCCATTGATCTTGATAGCTTCCTCACCGATTTAGCGCTCATGAACCTTGTCAGGATATGTGGCTGACCAAAGTACCCCAATCCCCACGCCATAGCTGAGACAACAGCTAATACTGCTGCGCTGCTTTGTGGTAACAGTTTAATCTGTGTGCCTTTGAGTGACATGGCTTTGCTTATTGTACTAATCCCTCCAATATCTATGTACGCCAGCAGTGGAACTATCAGCAAAGCCAGGACCATAAGTGTACCTTGGAACAGGTCAGTCCAGCACACAGCTAAAAATCCCCCGAGAAAGGTGTAGGCGATTATAACTATCCCACCTATGAGCACTGCCGTTGCGTATGAAACGCTGAAAGTCGATTCAAAAAGTTTGCCTGTTGCAACCAGCTGAGCCGATGCATATATAGTGAAAAATATCAAAATTATTATTGCCGAGACCACCCGTAGCAAACCTGTTCGGTCCCCGAATCGCGCCTCAAAAAAACATGGCAACGTTATCGTGTTTGTCTTTTGTGTGTAAATCCTTAACCGAGCCGACACCAGCTTCCAGTTCAGTACCGTCCCGATAAAAAGACCTATGGCGATCCAGACGTTACCCATTCCTCCCAGGTATATTGCCCCTGGCAGCCCCATCAGGAGCCATCCACTCATATCGCTTGCCTGTGCCGAAAGGGCGGTAACCCATGCCCCCATCCCCCGGCCACCAAGTAGATAATCCTCGATGCTTACACTGCTGCGGTAAAAATACAAACCGATGCCGAGTAGAATTACAAAGTAGATTAGAAATGTGATTGACGTTGCAGTAGGCATACAGGTTAGCTGCAAACTGGGCGATCTATTATGATGTGCTTAACTGCGAATAGCTGGCACATAACAAACCATGGACAATGAACTACGAACTATTAATATCGAACACTTCCTCATCCTCCAGCTGCCACGCAGGATCCACGATACAAAGGAACGTTAAATCTGAGTCACCTGTGTTCTCGATATATTGCATCGAACCGGGCGGAATATAAACGGCACAATCTGCGCTAACCTCGGAAGTTTCTTCATCTATGTGCATAAGACCCTGTCCCTTTGTGATGTAGTATACTTCCGAGCTTTTTAGTTTATGTGGCTTCGTTGTCTGTCCAACAGCCACATTTGCATGAGCAATGCTGTACCGAATTTTCAAATCTGCCTTATCCGGGTGCAGAAGTTCTCGCAGCATACTACTGTCACCGGCCATGAATTCACAGCAGTCTTTCAGATGTTTTATAAACATGTTTATTTTCCCAGCAGGATCGATCCTTTTGTAAAAAATGTTCCAGCAACGCAGGCAGTTAAAAGACACGCTAAGGTTGCTGCTATTAGTGCCCGTACTGCGATCGCTCCTATGTTTCGGCTCCGTTCAGGAGCCAGCGCACAAATACCCCCGACAAATATTGCCATAGATGCAAGATGAGCAAATCCACATAAAGCATACGCAGTAATCACCGCTGATCGTGGATGCTGCAATAAATCTTCTTTTAACACTGCCGCAAAGTCATTATAAGCCACAACCTCTGTAACAATCAGACGCTCGCCGATTATTTTAGAGACTACTCCTGCGTCGCTCGGTGGCACTCCTAATACTATCGTCGCTGGGTAAAAGATGTAGCCCAAGATCGCCTTTAAGGACCACTGGCCTTCAAAGCCGAAAAGTGGATTTGCGTACTGTCCTATCAAGGAGAGGATCAGATCTATCAACGCAACTATACTAATCACTGCTATCAGTAGCGCTACAATACCGACAATCATTCTGACGCCGGCATTTGCGCCGTTGATTATCGCTTCGAATACACTGTTGTCTTTCTCGTAGTATGGCTTAACGTGTGCGCCGAGTGTTTCTGGCTCTTCGCTTTCAGGCATAATAATCTTTGACATCACAAGTGCCGCAGGAGCTGATAGCAAAGACGCCGAAACCAAATGTCCCGCTATTGTAGGGAACACACCCATAAGGTTAAACACGTAAAGAGCCAGCACATTTGAGGCAACCGTAGCCATTCCAGCCGTTAGCACCGTACAAAGCTCAGATCGCGTCATTCTTG
>CAYNTC010000337.1:0-2662 GCA_964399795.1 uncultured Pirellulales bacterium
ATGCGGGAATTGTATGGTTTCAAAAGAGAGGTTTTCATGTTTACTATTCACTCGATAAACAAAATATGGCTTTCATTCACAAAGCAGTCAGCGCGTTATATGAGCCAAGCAATAAATAAAGAAGATTTCACCCTGCTACATAAGTATATGCGTATATACTTATGGACTACTTCAAAAATCAAAAATTAAAGAGTTAATGATTCGGTATGGAGACTTTTAAGACTATGGATACTTTTAAGATTCAGAGAGCACAGATATTGTCGAAGAGTTTTACGAAATCGGCCCGGGAAGAGTTCTAACCGGCCTGATGAAAAGAATCAGCAGAAAAACAAAAGTCATAAATATCAGCAATTTGCAGACGGTGAATGAAGTTGCACAATGTATTGTTTAGCCCCCGGACCTGTGCCGGGGGGTCGTCTGTCCTTAGCGTACCTGTGGTGAGCCTGCCGAATCCAGTCGAAGGATCCAGTGATCTATTATCTCCTTATTCTAATCCTTTGAGCTACTCTCACATGCTGTCTAATTCTGTCATAGAGCCTTATTTGAGGATTAGAGTGCTTTAAAGAAACTATTATGGCATATCGCTGTCGATCAACATCAGGTGAAGCCCATTTCCGGAAACAAGATACTGCAAGTGGCATCGGTTGCCCATCATATTCCCAGTAGCTTCTTGCGATCCGAATCATTCCCTTTTGGAGTGTCCCTTTGGTTCTCAAGTTCCCTCCTGGTTTTAGGTCTACTTTTTTAGAGGAAGCTAGTTTGCTTAGTTTTTCTTCTAATATTTCCTCATTTGGGCCAGCTGGTGCCTGACTCCAATCCCGGAATATTCCTGATATCCGTTCCGCCGAGATATTACGAAACAGGTGGAATCGCATAGTCAATCCCAAGTATGAATCACCTCGAGTAGGCCTTGTGGGTGGGTCAAAAGCCAACGTCACACTTATGTATCGTTCGCCCTGTAAGGTAAGAAAATCTTCAGGGATTGGAGGAACATTATAGAGATGAAAACGGTCTAGCCCAATCTCATCTTCTGCCACGAGTAATACTTCACTTTGATCAGAATAAGCCCCTCGTTCAAAATCCGGTTTACCATATCCATATAGACGTAAAACGTTGTCATCCCACAGATCACCATCAACACATTCTGGTTGTCGTGTAGGGATCCGAGCTGAGTCAGCTAAGAGGCATCTAATCATATTTGATGTTGCACCAGGAAATCTGTTGAATAAACGTGCAGCTATATTCGCCACTGCCGGTGCAGAGAAACTGGTTCCTGAAGGTGCCCTAAATAATTGGCTTTCAGGAGGAAGAAAGTCTCTTGATGTTGTTGGTATTCCCAAGCCTTGGTCAGGAACTACAAGTCCGCGTGAAAAACAATTGTCGCCTCCATATTCTACTAAATCCGGCTTTATCATCCCATCAACCCCGAATCCAGTTCGTGTAAATGGTGATGGAAATCCCTCCACTTTAGCTATACCCCTCACACCGGCATCAGTAGAAAATCTATGAGGAATATTTCCTGTTGCGAGTGATCCTACGGTTATTGCCAATGCTGAAGAAGCAGGATCGATTACCTTCGCCTCTTCCTCAAGTAAGTAATTGGGATAATTTGTAATGTGATCATCGGGTATTGAGGGCTGGTATTGATAGTTTCCGGCAGATATTATGAATAAAATATTATCATTTCTGTATTTGTATGCCATTTCATCTATCTTAGCTGCTAAGCGTAGTTGTTTCTCGTTATTTCTAAGAAAAAGCCTTTCATCGCCTAAAGAAATATTGATCACTTTACACTCTGGATAGTTCTCCTTAAAATACTTAACTGCTTCATCCAATTGGTTTTCAACAAGTTCTTCCGGGTCATATCCAGCATTATCATCCAGCACTCGTGCTGAGAAGAGCCTAATTTCTGGAATAAACTCGCGCCTCTCAATGCAATTCCTAATATCACCATATACAGCAATTCCACATACACTTGTTCCATGACCATGAGAATCTTCAGGCCCACCTCGAATATTCTGACGCATTCTATCAGGGAAAACCTGTGCGTCTCCAAGTGCCGGTCTCAGGAGAGGATGGTTCCCAGTGACACCTGAATCAATTACTAAAACACCATATGCACGATCGGGTACGGCTGCAATATCACCAATATCATCGATTGTTGTAGTAAAAAGTTCGGCAGTTTCAAAATTAGGCTTAGGGACTATATCTACTTCTTTAATATATTCAATTTCAAGAAAGGTCTCTAATGCCTTCTTATTAAGATGGCATCTCGCAAGACAAAGGTATTCACCAATATAATGATCTTTTAGTTCCCCGCCGAGTTCCAACGCTAAATCTTTTAATTCAGCAATATACTTCCGGCACTCATCAACTGTACCAGGATGCCATAACGTTATGTCTAATGGTACTTTCTCGTCCTCCACAATCGGTTCTACATAAAGTAGTCTTCCTATACGATCTCTTGGTTCAATTGGCAAAACATCCTCGATTGCACTTACAAATGCATACTTGTGACCACCACTGATTATCCCGGCATATTCTTTTATATATCTTTGAAAATTTGCTAAATCTTCCTGTGAAGAGAAAACAACAAGTACTTTATCTGGATCTCTACAAACTAAAGTAAGGCCCATTACACGCAATTGATCATCATCTAAAT
>CAYNTC010000338.1:0-2661 GCA_964399795.1 uncultured Pirellulales bacterium
TCCATTATGTCAGCCATCTGATCGAAAAGTTCACTTAAAACGGCGTTCTTCATAAAGCAAATTATATCCACGTAAGAGATAAATCAAAGTGGCAATCCATGTATATTTTCAGTTGGTCTTGGTTTGATTTTAATATTTTTAGTTTTCGTCGCTGCTTAGAAGTTGTTTGCTTTCAGAATAGTGCTACGATATCGTATATCGAAAGCCGGCAAGAAAGGAAATTATGAAGAAGTGCCCTTTTTGTAAAGAAGAGATTCAGGATGAGGCTATTAAGTGCCGCTATTGCGGTGAGTTTTTGGAAAAAACGGATAAACCATCGGTGAAATGGTATCATAGCAACTGGGCTGTTGTAGTTGGAGTTTTGTGTGTTGGGCCACTTGCTTTACCTTTGGTATGGTTTAATCCGCGGTATAGTGCGGCTACGAAAATCGTTGTCAGTTTAATTGTTATAGTGGGTACGGTCTTATTGGGTTATGCGACGGTGGCGCTGTATGTACACCTCTTGGAACAGGTGGAGCAGATGGGTTTATATTAAAGCGAACGGGAACCGATAAGGCAGCAGAAAAAGCATGTATCTCGTGAAGCATGAAGCATATACATCCTCCAACTTAATTTCAGTATCCCTGAAAAAAGACGTAGCTGTAATTGAGCTGAAACGTCGAACTTACTACGAAAGATACGAATAGTTCTTCTTGCAATTATTCATATCAGCCCCTAAACTTAAGCGGAGAATAATCATTGTAAGTGCGTTGTTATTGGGTCTATGCTTTTGAGGCGCGAGACAATGAAAGACTATAAAAAATGGATCGTACTAAGTGCTGTTTTATGGGCCGCGGCCAGTATAGTCCGGGGTGTCTCGATTGTCCAACCGACGCTGAAAAAGGATTACCCCGTTCAGCCTGTGCCGTTTACCAAGGTTCATCTGGACGATGAGTTCTGGGCACCAAGGATCGAAACAAACCGCAGTGTAACTATACCTTATGCTTTTGAGAAGTGCCAAGAGACCGGCCGTATTGGTAACTTTGTTCGGGCAGCCAGGGCCTTACGGAACGACCCTACTCTCAAAAATCGTCATATTCGGGGTTTCTGTTTTGACGATACGGACATTTATAAGGTATTGGAAGGTGCTTCCTTCGGGCTTAGTGTCAAGGCTGACCCGGCGATGGAAAAGTATCTTGACGAGCTGATCGCCAAGATTGCAGCAGCTCAGGAGCCTGATGGATACCTTTACACCGCTCGAACAATCAATCCTGAAAAGCCACACGAATGGGCGGGACCAAAACGCTGGGTCAATGTCAAAGCAGGTAGTCACGAATTGTACAACATGGGACATCTGTATGAAGCCGCTGTGGCACACTATCAAGCAACCGGCAAACGCACTTTGTTGGATATCGCAATTAAAAATGCTAATCTACTATGTGAAGTCTTTGGGCCGGGTAAGAATGAGGATGCGCCGGGTCACCAGATTATCGAGATGGGCCTGGTAAAACTTTATCGAGTGACCGGGCAAAATAAGTATCTGGACCTGGCTAAGTTCTTTTTGGATACACGCGGCCCAGGTGACGGTGAATACAGCCAGGCCCACAAGAAAATAATTGACCAGGATGAAGCTGTTGGTCATGCCGTTCGCGCAACTTATATGTATTCAGGTATTGCCGATGTTGCGGCTCTGACCGGTGACGCAGACTACGTCAAAGCCATCGATCGCATCTGGGAAAATGCGGTTTCCAAAAAGATATACATAACCGGTGGGATTGGAGCGACCGGCAGTGGCGAGGCCTTCGGGCGCAATTATGGATTGCCGAATATGACTGCCTACTGCGAGACCTGTGCGGCTATTGGCAACGTGTACTGGAATCATCGGTTGTTCCTGCTCCACGCCGACGGTAAATACATTGATGTCATGGAGCGAACCTTGTACAACGGCTTGATTTCCGGAGTCTCTCTGGACGGCAAGAAATTTTTCTATCCCAATCCGCTTGAATCCAGGGGCCAGCACGCACGCAGCCCATGGTTTGGTTGTGCGTGTTGTCCTGGCAATATCACGCGGTTTGTAGCATCGGTACCAGGATACGTTTATGCCCAGCGGGGCGATGTATTGTATGTGAACCTGTTTGCTGCGGGACAGGCTGATTTGACGGTAGGCGGGCAGAAGGTCCAGCTCCGACAGCAAACGCGTTACCCCTGGGACGGGCAGGTCCGAATCACGATGGAGCCGGAACAAGCTGACGAGTTTACGGTTAAATTACGTATACCAGGTTGGTGTCGTAACGAGCCAATTCCAAGCAGCCTCTACCGGTTTCTTGATTACTCTGATGAGAAACCTAGTGTGCAGGTCAACGGCCAGGCGATTGAGCTAAATTTAGAAAACGGTTACGTAACTATCGAGCGAAAGTGGTCTAAAGGCGATACTATTGATCTATTTTTGCCTATGCCCGTACGCAGGATCGTAGCGCATGAAAATGTGGCAGCTGACCGAGGGCGGATTGCCTTACAGCGAGGACCGGTAGTCTTCTGTCTTGAATGGCCCGACAACAAAGACGGGCACGTTCGCAATCTAATTATAGAGGATGATGCCCCACTGAACACCGAGTTCAGAAAAGACCTGCTCGGTGGAGTACAGGTTATTACGGGCCAGGCCATTGCCGTAAGCCGAGACCC
>CAYNTC010000339.1:0-2657 GCA_964399795.1 uncultured Pirellulales bacterium
TCGGCGGAGCGAGGTCGGCTCAGCATGACAATAAAAACGGTCAGTTTGAGTAACTAAAATTGCAGGTCGAGTTAGGCCATGAAAAGCATATTATTTGTGAGACTATTTATGCAGTATAATGATAAATTGCAGATCTCCTTCTATGATCCATGAGAATAAGCAATGTCAAGAGGTAACACAATAGCAACACTTGGTTGTATCTTTTTTCTTGCAGTTTTATGTGCATTGATGGAGAGCTGGCCAACTGCTTTATTTCTTGCAGCCTTCGGATTACCTTTGTGGCTGATTGATCCGGAGCGTCTAATTAAAAAAGAAAGGCGGCGGCAGGCTTTGGTCTCTGGACCGTGGGAACAGAAAAGGGCCGAGGCTAACGAGGTGGAACGAGCAAGGCGACTTAGTGGCGTATTCTCTATGGACGATTATAGGTAACTCATGGAGGTTGATAAATAGCTAACTGAGTAATATCGAGGTTAGACATGCTGCCTAATTCTAAGGTGATTGAATCACTTGTACAAAGCATTGTCGGGGCTGTACATCCGCTGAAGATAATCCTTTTTGGTTCATACGCCCGGGGCGAAACGAATCGAGACAGCGACATTGATGTCTTGGTAGTGATGCCAGAAGGTGTTCATTGCCGGCGGACCGCACAACTATTGTATCGGCAAATTAAAGGTTTAGGGATTCCTTTTGATATCTTAGTGGCAACACCCAGTGATTTGGAAAAGCATAAAGATAATATCGGTTTAATCTATCGAACTGTGCTACAGGAAGGCAAGGAAATATATGCCGCATGAGGGTCATTTTCCGGGAAGCCCGGCTGAGTGGCTACGTTATGCACGCAGCGACTTAGAGCTTGCTCGTGTGAAGCGACCACCTAAGGTTTTGCTTTCATGCTCAACAGGCGACGGAAAAAACGCTGAAGGCGGTAATGATTGCTAAGGGTGTCCCTCCGCCAAAAACTCATAATATTAGGACACCCTTGGATCACCTGCCGCGAGAGGTTATTGCCCCGCAGGAAGTGGAAAACGCAGCGAGCCTCACCGACTACGCTGTTATAAGCCGTCATCCCGGAGATTTTGAGTCTATTGATGAAAAAGAATACAAGGAAACAGTACGATTGGCAGAAATCGTTGTTCTCTGGGCGGAAAGAACTATCCGGTAGCAAAAATGGCTTAATTTACGGCCTATGAAATTACTGCGAGGAGCTCTTATTCTACTACTTGCACTTTTGATGAACCTGGTATCAGCAAATTGTAGACAAGTATTGCATCGCCATTGTGCAGACGGATACACCCTTGTGAACCTGCCATGCCGATTTGTTCCGGCTCTTTCGTGCCGTGGATAGCAAAGCCGGTCCTTCCCTTAGCTGCACCTTCGATACCGTCCAGCGCTATCCAGCGTGAGCCCAAAGGATAGTCAGTATCCTCAGGCCTAAACGTTCTGCCGCTGATAGGGTCTTTCCAGATTGGCTTTATGAGCTTCCCGTCGGACCTGACAACCCACAGCCCTGTCGGTGTCTCCATGCCAGGCTTACCAAGGCCGACGGAAAAACTCCTGACAAAGGTGTTCTGCAAGTACAAATCCATACTAAACTTTGAGCGATACACTTTTGCGTGGAATGGGCCGTTGACAACTTTTATCGTGGTGCCCGCCTGAAGGGCTTCCGGGCTGCGAATCTTATTTATTTGCATCAGAATCTGGTACGGCACTTTGAACCGCTCACCAATCAATCGAAGTTGGTTTCCAGGCTTGACCAGGTATGTGTCACAGAGCATATCATTCGGGTAAACCCTCGAGCTGAACAGCCATTTCTTGGCAAGCTCTGACAGTTGGTCTTTGATGGACGTTTGTTGCTGCTCGCCCATGGGCATCTGAAGGATAGCGTTGAGCCTGTCACGTGCCTCTATAACCTTAGTCGGATTTGCATTAAGAAGTGCCATAACATCCGCAACAAGTTCGGTAACCTCCGGATTAGATCCATCATTTAGCTCGGGTGAAGTGTGCATGGTCTCGGGTGAAGTGTCCAGAGGCTGGGCTCCAAACGGCACTTCCACGGCAAGTACGGGCGCAGGTTGAGCCGGTTGGCTTTCCGTTTCTGTGTATTCCCGCTCGGCTGAGGTGTCAGTCTTAGATGGAGCCTCCATAGTTGTATTCTGATTATTCCTGAAAGGAAGCCGGCCATACATAAGAACAATCAATACGGCAACAAAAAGCAAGCCTGAGATGGCGTATGTTCCGTATCGGCTCCAATAGTACCTCCAGCTATGATTCAAATCGAATGGATAACGGGCCATCTTATTCTCCTTTCTGGTTCTTAAAATATATCACTTCCTGATCGGTAACGAGAAAATCTACCGGCTCATCGCTTTCCGTGACAGGTATCAAGTCGACCACTTGCTCTGCGAACGCGAAGCCGCACCGTACCGCCCCGAGTTGCTCGTTTGCAAAGAATCGGTCATAAAATGAGCCACCTCGGCCGAGCCGATTTCCTTTCTTGTCGAAACCAATTGCAGGGGCAACAACCAATTCTATCTCATTAAATGGAACCGGAACACCTGTCACCGGATTTCGCAGGCCCGAGCTTTCTGTCGAGAACTCGGTCTCCAAAGAGTTGATTTGCACCGGAATCATATGCCTTTGCTGCCAGGATATCTTTG
>CAYNTC010000340.1:0-2656 GCA_964399795.1 uncultured Pirellulales bacterium
TTACTAAAGACCTGAAGGAAATCGAAATTTCCCTTGAGCAAATCGAGCTGGATGGTTTTGCTCATCACATGCTCAAAGAGATATTTGAGCAGCCACGGTCACTAAGCACGTGCATGGGCGGCAGAATTGACATCCAGAGCGGAAAAATCAAGCTCGGCGGTATTGCCGAGCACTTGCGTGAGCTGACCCGCTCAAAGCACCTTATCTTAACTGCCTGTGGAACTGCCTTTCACGCCTCACTGGTTGGAGAATTTCTTTTCGAGCACCTCGCGCGCATCCCGACAGAAACCGAATACGCCAGCGAGTTTCGTTACCGCAATCCAATCATCGAAAATGAGACAGTTGTCGTGGCGATTAGCCAGTCGGGCGAAACTCTCGATACGCTTGCAGCGGTTGAGGAAGCTAAAGAGCGTGGAGCAACCGTACTCGGTATCGTCAATGTTGTAGGCTCAGCTATCGCCAGGGCAACCGATGCGGGAGTATACCTGCACGCTGGGCCTGAGATTGGCGTTGCCAGTACAAAGGCTTTTACCGCCCAGGTGGCGGTCTTGACGATGCTGGCGATAGAATTGGGCAGAAGAAAACACATCAGCAGCGACGAAGCCTCTAAATATATCGATGAGCTCGTGCAGGTACCGGATAAGATTGAGCAAATACTCAATCAGTCTGAGCATATTAAAAATATTGCTGCGGCAAATGTAAATAAAGAGAATTGGCTCTTTTTAGGGCGAGGCTTTAATTATCCGGTGGCTTTGGAGGGTGCTTTGAAGCTTAAGGAAATAAGCTATATTCACGCTGAAGGTCTTCCTGCCGCCGAAATGAAGCACGGACCGATCGCTTTAATCGCTGATAATATGCCTGCCGTTTTCATTGCTACGTCTGGTCCTCAGTATGATAAGATGATCGGCAACATTTCAGAAGTCCGGGCACGTGGCGGAAAAATCATAGTCGTTGCAACCGAGGGCGATAAAAGCATCGGTCAGCATGCCGACCACTTAATAACTGTGCCTCAGGCCCCGGAGATACTGCAGCCGATGCTCACGGTTGTTCCCCTGCAACTTCTGGCTTATCACGCCGCTGTGCTCCGCGGACAGGATGTTGACAAACCACGTAACCTCGCAAAAAGCGTTACCGTTGAGTGACGGTTAGAGTTCTGTGCAGCTTAAAATCGAGAAACCCTACGATTTGCCACAGCCAGTACATACTACTCAGAAAGAGAGTATAATTGGCTTTAGTCTTGTAGAGTTATTGGTTGTCATAGCAATTATTGCCCTGTTATTATCGATATTGACACCGTCACTTATGCGAGCTAAGTCAATTGCGATGCGGGCAAAGTGCGCACATAACCTTAAGCAGATAGACCTTGCTATGAATTTTTACTTAAGTGCAAACGATAACGCCTATCCGTGCGCCCAGGATCCTGTATCGAATGAGCCATTTTTCTGGTTATGGATGGGACGTGGTTGGCGGTCATTTGTGCAGCCGTATTTGGGAGATAATATCGACGTCAACAATCCTTCGGTTCTATTATGTCCGCAAGATCGTACCGACCCAGCTAAGTACGAATCCACAAGCTACTCATATTCAATGACTTTCTATCATAGTCCCGAGCAAATCGATAATATGAGCAGTGTTGAGGATACGTATACGAATCCACAGCCTTCCATTCCGCAGAAATCTCTCAATGTGGCTAACGCTTCGAGTAAGATACTTATCGGTGAGTGGTTTAGCAACCACCATCCTATCGATGAGGATAAGGGTTGGTGGACCTGGCAGGGTAGCCGCAACTACCTTTTTGTTGATGGTCAGGTACGTTTCCTTGAGGCAAGTAAAATCCGTTCTGCCCATGACAACCTTCCTGATGCGAACCTTACGATTCACGGTGTCAAAGGCCTCGATCTATCACCCTGAATCGATGTACCTTTCCGAATCCAGCACGAACCTCCAGTCACGCCTGTGCATCAGTTAAAACAACTGGGGCCCATGCCTTCAATCAACATTAGCCCCAGATCGATGCGATCGTTTATGGATAACTGATACCAATTGCATTTAAATAGGGCGCTTTCAATAGATTAACCTATGTAGTTCATGGAGTTTACCCGCCTTCACAGAAAACCACGGGTTCTACCCGTGGATGTCCGTCCTCCGCAGTAGTAGTGCTACTATGGAGAATGGTGAGGTGCCACGGGCTATGCCCGTGGGGCTTCACTAACCAATAACTATTGAATTAACAAGCCCTCTCAAGTTCTTGAGCCCCAGATATTAACCACAAGTGGTATTAGTGCAGTTTTAGCTGCTATTTTTGCTTAACTAGTCGGAGCCGTGAGCTACAGTTATAGTGTCGCTTCTCATGCTTAGGTAACAAAAGCGACAATTTTGTCCGTTTGAGGTTGACTTAATAGGGGCGCAAGTGTTAAAATAGTAAAGTATCTGTGGGGTCTTAGCTTCTTGAATTTGAAGAGGGCACCCGAAACAGTTCTTGTAAACTGCAAAAAACTGAACCTGTAGACATGTTTGATGTCACAATCATTAGGACTTATTATATGGTTAGCTTTATGAAAATTCTGTTGATTATGTTGTTGCCGATTGGGCTTATGGCGGGCCCCGGCAGGACGTTCTGTAAAGTTTGTGCCCCTAAAGAAGACGCCTTTTCTTT
>CAYNTC010000341.1:0-2656 GCA_964399795.1 uncultured Pirellulales bacterium
GGGGCCTCGATTCGCTGGCCTGGCTGAATCGGCCAGAGATCATCCGGCACAAAATAGTCAAACTCTGTATCTGCTGCCGACTCAAATGCGACACGGATGATGTGTTTATGTAAAATCTGTTCCTCAGTTTCCTGCAGTGCGAATAGACTTTTGGTATCAAATCTTGCCATGGTTTCTATTTCGAGATCCTGGGGTTTCTCCACACGTCTGTCGCTATACGAGTTATGACTAAAAACATCGTCAAGATCAGAAGCAGTGCAACAGCGCTGATTATGCCGATCACGGTTTGATCCTTTTAGAGCTTGAAGTGCTCAGTGGCAATATTCTTTATGTGTTCACCAATAGCCAGCGATGCCGTCGCGGCAGGCGAAGGTGCGTTCAGCACGTGAATGGAATTGCCGCATCTTTCTATTTTGAAGTCGTCAATGAGCTGACCTTTTGGTCCGAGCGCCTGGGCACGGACGCCTGCACCACCGGGTATTATAGCATCCGGACTGAGCGATGGTATTAATCTTCGCAGTTGCCTGAGAAAGAGCTTCTTGGAGAAGGCACGGGTGTACTCGCCCAGTCCGTATCTCCAGTGTCGCATAAATAATCGCCAGGTGCCCCAATAGGTGAGCGATTCCCATGTGTCGGTTAGGCTGAAATCGGTTTTGCTATAACCTTCTCGTTTGAACGATAGAACCGCATTAGGCCCACACTCAACAGAGCCATCGATCTTGCGAGTAAAATGGACGCCGAGGAAAGGAAAGTCCGGGTCCGGCACAGGATATATCAGGTTTTTGACTTTTTCGCGGGCCTGTTCGGTCAACTCATAGTAATCGCCGCGAAAAGGAACAATTCTCACACCAGGATCAACACCATCCATTTTCGCTATCCTGTCGCTTTGAAGGCCGGCGCAGTTTATAATGTAGTTGGTTGAGAAATCACCATTGCTGGTAACAACGTTGGTATAGAAATCGTGCTTGTCAAAAGCGGTTACTTCATGTGAAGTTAAGACATTATTTGCCTGGCCCTTTTTTTCTATAAGCTCGGCTAACTTATATGCTACCCGACTGTAATTAATGATGCCGGTACAAGGCACACGTATGCCAGCTATACCGGAGCAGAATGGCTCGATTTCTTTGATCTCGTCCGGCCCTATTTTTTCAATACCTTCTATATTGTTTTCCAGGCCGTTCTGAAAGATGTATTCAAAATTTGATAGCTCGCTCTTATGTGTGGCGACGATGACTTTGCCGCAAATTTCGTAAGGAATGCGGTGCTTCTTGGCAAAGCTTATCAGTTCCTTTCGACCTTTAGCGCAGGTTTTCGCCTTGCTGGAGCCAGGTTTGTAATAAAGCCCGGAATGGATAACATCCGAATTATGCCCTGTTTGGTGGGCTGCGAGCCTGTCCTCCTTCTCCAATACTGCCAGGCGAACGTCAGGATGACTATCTGCTATTTGGTAGGCTGATGCTAAACCAATGATTCCGCCACCAACAACCACTATGTCAAAATCGAGTTTTTTTTTCATGAGTCCAAAACACCAAATCAGATTTCCCGAATAAAATAATCAATAGCGCACAGATCGTCAATCAAGAACAAATCGCGACTGGAGGTGAAAGCTTAGATAGGTGCGATTATAAGAGTTGCTCTAATACTGATTGTGAATAATCAATGCGCTTATTCTTGTCATTTCGAGCGCAGCGAAGCGGAGTCGAGAAATCTGCTTTTTAATAGATTTCTCCACTTCGGGTTGCTTCGCAACCCTACGGTCGAAATGACAAAGGCGCAAATATCAAGCACAATTGGTATAAGATGTTACATATCAGGGATGATTTCAGGATAGACCTGTCCGCTGGGACTTATCTTGAATACGTAGATCAAACCCTCGGTTAGCTTAGAATAGACAACATTGCCGTAAATGGCTTTTATGCCGTATTGTTTGAGTTTTTCGGTGTCGTTGGCAAGTTCCCAAATACTGGACCAGAATAGCTGACGCTGCTCTATGGGCAGAGCTTTGAGCAAGTCGCTATACCTCGCAGGCTCCTGGCCCGGCTCTTCTATTGGATAACCCTGCTGAGGAGTCATCTTTTCGCCATAGATTCTTCTCCATAGATATAGTGCGCGACTTTTACCATCTAAGACCATTTTATCCTCAAATTTCACTATCAAGGCGTCAAAGTGAACAATATCTCCTTCGATTGTGTACTCTTTTTGCAGAATTTTTTTGAGCTTGTCGTCTCTTGCAGTTTCGACGAAACGGATAGTAGTAAAAAGCCTGCCGTCCTTAAATTCCTGGTTGATTACTTTTGAATAGCCTATTTGCTCTTCCTGGGTGAGATTGGTAATAGCTTGTTTTAGCTGTTTGTTCTCGGTTAACAGCTCGTGGATGGTCATTGCGCCGTGGTAGAGCCCACGGGATAGATATGCAAAGATGATAAGCAATGCGCAAATCGCGACGAAAATAGCAAACCTAGTCTTTTTGAGTATCTTTGCCATGTATAGCCTTACCTGAGGGATAGATTGTTACCTGACCCAGGAATATCTGGTTCCTGTAATCATTATCGGCAAAGTGAGTTTGATTTTTAAATTTTTCGATTGTAATACAGAATGAGTTAGAAAAAATGCCGAAGGTGCATTGTCCACACCTTCGGCTTTAAACTCATTACTA
>CAYNTC010000342.1:0-2653 GCA_964399795.1 uncultured Pirellulales bacterium
AAGAAGATGTCAAAGTGGAATGAACTGGCCCACTGGATGTACGGTGATGTGAGAACAAGCAGAGGCTTCTGGTACTCCCATCCTTTGTACGAAATCCGTGATCTGGATGAGCAACAGCTGTTCTGGGTTCCTGATGATAACTCCCTCTGCATGCTTTGGCATGCTGCACACATCGCCCACCGAGAGCGAACGCACATTGCCAAGATCATTCAGGGGGTCGAAGGAGAGATTATTCCGCCTCAGTACAGAGTGTTTGGGGTGGACTGGTGTTCTGCTGACCACGTCCGTAAGTCCATTGATTCGGTTGGCAATGTGCTCAAGTGGATTGAGGAAGTAAGAGACGAGAGCACGAAGTTCATTACCTCAATGGATGAGGCCGACTTCCACAAGGTGCCATCAACAGCAGATGGCTTGAGTATTGGCCACTGGATCTTCATCACGGTTGCCCACGGTGCACTCCATATCGGCAAGATCCAGTTGCTCAGGAATATGCTTCTGGGCAAGCGTGACAATCCATGCTGAAATCGTCGAACAAGCCGGATGTACGCGACGGCTTACAGCCGCTCGTGATCCGCAGTGTTAGGCGCGGTTCAACGGAATTCAATAGAATACACGAAGCAATAATGGTGGGGCAAGCCCCAATCTGCCACTGTATTAAGCGAAAAAGAAACCACCTATTTATTCGCCATTTTTCACTTGAAAGAGCAATAATTTGTTTATATTTTAGGAGGGTACAACAGCGGCTGGGATTCCTCTGAATGACAAGAAGTTCGGGATGTTATACGGAAACCATATATACATTGTTAGGAGAATAGTGATATGGACATTAGAATCACTGATATTGATAAGGCAAAGAGCTACAATGTCAAGAACAATATTTCTAGGATCTTCTTTGTTCTATCAGAAACTCCACCTGCCAAATGGGTAAGAATCTTCGATGAGTTATGGGTGAATCGTTTCTATATGAGTAAACGACACGCGGGTATTCAGGGTAAATACCTCTACATCGACTGTGTACCAAATGAAATTGAAAAAGACCACCTGCCCGAGCTAAATGATAACGTCAGAGAAACTAACACTATTTTCACTAAATGGCAGCAGGAACAAGATGAAATTCGCCGAAGGAATGAAGAGACCGACAGACGGCGTAGAAAAGAGATTGATGATATCCGAGATGATATTGATTTTAATTAGCAACTCCTAACAAATTACTCCAGGGGACGCCACTTACGCGTTGCCCCTGAGCTCAAACGTTAGAAGTTTCGGGGGAATTAAAGGTGTACGCCTGCCCCATAGGGGCTTGTCCCATAGGGAGTACATTCTTCGATGAGTTGTGCTTGATAATAAGTTCGTATATCGTATATGGTATTGCGTATAGCGTATCGCGGGAAGGGTGAAGCGTACCTTAGGCACGAGTGAAGCGTGAATCGTATATCGGAGCTTTGTGACGCAGATATAGGATGGAATTAAGTATGGTGGTCCCGGAATTATCTCCTATTATAATTACATCCAAAAGGAAATCTAATGGAATCGGAGCAGATGAAACCTGGTGAGGACGAGCTGAACCGTGTATTTGGGATGACATTTAGTCAGTTGGGAACATTGTCAACCTTTTACTCAGTAATGCTGAATGGATTACCTCACGGAGCTAAGAAACAAGTCTTGGAAATGGCAGATTTCGCTTATGAGTTATATGGAGATGGAACATTAGCAAGCTGGCTCTACAACCCAGAACAAGTTGACACTTTCTATACCTTGATAGAGCAACAAATGGATACAGTACATCAACAGATTAAAGATAATGCAAAAAAGTCGCTTGATGCTGTGGCAATAGTCTTAGCTCACAGCATCCTTGACGTTAGTGTTTATGGGTATCTTGAAGTTCTGTCGCTTGCATCTCCTGAGTCTTTTGTAAACTATATAGAAAAGAAAAAAATCGGCTTGTCCGAAGTTGAGTCAAAAACATACGAGCAAATACGCAATGAGAAAATCAAGGAATATATGGAAAAACAAATTGAAAGGAGTTCTTTGATATTCAAATTGGACAAATTTCACGAAATTGTCAAACCAACAAGTACTCAGATAAATCCAGATTACAAGTATGACAAAGAAAAGCTCGAACAATTTGATAAAACAAGACATGACATAGTACACCAAAATAAATGGACAAGTTATTCAATTGATTTTACAAAAGAGTCCTTTTATTGGAGTCTCCTCAATTGGTATATGTTGAGAGAGGTTGTCAAAAAAACAGGTTTGAAACTTTCACAAGAAAATTTATTTGAAACCATGACTTGAAACTTTTTAGTTTGGTCGGTGGGCTAACTCGTGCTACGTAGCGAAGTGCTACTTCTCAGAGTAGTAAGCCCACCCTATATTACTGCGGAGCTTTGGGACAAAGAGATCGGCTTGAATTTGGCATTTATTTTGACGGCATTCGGTAGTTTCAGTATAATAAGTGCGAAGTCTGGTTGTGTTTCGATACTTGATATTAGATTCTCGATACTGGATGTTCGACAAGCATTGAGAATCGAACATCGAATGTCGAGACTGTACGGAGAGATACATAATGAAACTAAAAGTCATCATCCATGAAGAACAAGAAGGTGGCTATTGGGCAGAGGTGCCGGCCATACCTGGTTGTATGACCCAA
>CAYNTC010000343.1:0-2646 GCA_964399795.1 uncultured Pirellulales bacterium
TCAGAGCTGTCTTTTTAGCTGTGGGTGTTCCGAGGTGGCGGTCAAGGCAGTTGTATGCGACGTTTAACTGGCCATCTTCGAACCATGTGTGCTGAATATTACGATTTTTCGTGTCCCATACGTACTTTAGGCTCTGAGTTGGTTCCGTGAACCATGTCAAATTTTTTGCTTGCTCGAGCCAGAAGCCGTCGGGGTCATTGATTGATTTTTCCCACATCTGTTGGTATTGCTGCATGGAGGATATGTGGGCGTCGGTCTTGATCTGCTCCGGCGGGAGGAAAGTGCGTTTCTCAGTCATAAGCGAGTCGATAGCTTTTTCTTGTGCCATGTTGTTCTCCTTTTGTGCAATTTAGATTCTATTATGCCTTGATAGGTTGTCTAACATTTTCTACAACACTACTTGGGTGATACCAGAAACAAGGTAGTTGAAACAACATTATTTGTTCCCCACCTCGAGGTGGTAGAAATTCAAAATTATAGAAAATTAAATTCCTCTAGTCAAATGAAAAATTTACTTAAATTGATATACCAGCGATGATTGTGCACGGATGCTGTCTGCCTCGCCTGAGCCACGATACTCGGTGCGCCAATGCGATAATTCGAAGCCTATTTCTGTATTCTTGTTGACCGAATAGATGGCGTTGCCGAACAAACAACGGTTTTCTGTGCGATCTGCCAGATTTACATCACTTGCGTCGACGTCGTCGATGCCGGCACCAATATTGAATCGCCAACTATACCATGGTCCTAAACCAAGAGCAACCCAGCCGCCCTTACTTGCAATCTCGTTGGCATGGTTAATAATGACTCCGTTGGCGTCTTTAATTTCTCTAACTCCCTGTCCGATGCCGCCAAAATATGTGTTGAGATTTTCACCGGAAAAGAATTCGCCCTTTATATTCAGCCAGTCGTTGATCGGCTGAGTTACGTCAATATTAACAGACCAACTGTCAAACTCCTTGTTAGCACCGCTTGCGGCTATATCGTACTCTTCCTGACCCCAGTGGCCTGAGAGGCCAATGACGGTTGGCTCGTTGCCAAACCACAGGAATGTCAGGCCAGCCCGGCCCTGCAAGGATGGAAAGCCGGCATCTTCACCTGACTCTGAACCGGTCAGCGCACTGTTTCTACCAATTGTCCGCGCTATAGCACCTTGTAGCTCGATGTCGATGTCGGTGCCCAACCTTATGTGCTTCGTCAGACGTATCTGTGGCCGCCTGTAGCCGATGTTGCCTGCATCCCACAATACAGTGTAATTCAAGGTTGATGGGTACAAAGGGGATATTACGTCGGAGGTTTGCCCAGCGAGGATATCTAATTGCTCATTGGGCAAGGTTATTTGCATATAGGCGTGTCGCATCTGTATTTTTGCCTTGTTCTCATCGGCATAATTGCCATAGAAATCGAATTCAACGCGTCCACTGGTTTGTAGGGTTGTGTCCTTCGGTCCGGTGATTTTCATGCCGAGCCTCGTTTGATTAGCTGTTAAATTGAATTCGTCGTCATTTTTATTCGTGGCTTCGGAGTCTACCCAGAGGGCGTAGTTTCCTGGATGAGTTTTTGAGCTATCGTAAGAGGCGTCAGCTTTAATGTAGCCATACAGTTGAATGTCCAATGCCGACCAGACGGGTTTTTTGCCTTCGGTATCTCTTTGAGACTCTGCAGCGATGTTGACATTTGCAACAGGGACGCCAACCAATGTCATTAAAAGTATTACGCCAAGTACGATTCTAACGTTTGCCATAGTGGACTCCTTGTTCACTTGTAATCTTTCCTTCAGCAATATTGATTTACCTTACTCAAACTGACCGATTTACTAACATTATTATTGATAAGTCTTTTATACGCCTCAGGCGTATTAATTTGCAAAGACATCTATCACCTTGTCATTCTGAGCGAAACGAAGTGAAGCGAAGAATCTGGCCAGAGAAAATATGGATTTTCTTTTGCTAAAGCCGGATGCTTCGCCTTTCGGCTCAGCATGACAATAAAAACGGTCAGTTTGAGTACCTTAATTTAT
The DNA here is from genome assembly GCA_964399795.1 of uncultured Pirellulales bacterium. GTDB lineage: Bacteria > Planctomycetota > Phycisphaerae > Sedimentisphaerales > Anaerobacaceae > CAYNTC01. Next base: position 2,021 of record CAYNTC010000343.1, read on the forward strand.
GTATATTATTCCTTCTCGGCTTTTATTTTCTTGGCTGACAGCGTTCTTATCTGTGGCCAGAAACGAAAAAAGTTAAAGTGGGCATTATACGCACAAGATTAAGAACGTCAAGAGACTCAAGAGAAGATTTTGGCTTTAGATTGTCTTAGCACCGTCTGAATATGCTTCTATGTAGCGTTTTGATGTGTTGAGAGCAGTTGTAACAGTAAGATGATTGGTCAAGCCGTAAGAAGTGAGTGTGTTTCGATAGATATTGCTGTTGCTTTTTTGTAGTGTGGGCTATAAGCTGCTTTTACGTCAGCAGGAAGCTGCTACGATTTGTTTGTCATTTATTGAAAGATCGATTGTTTTTGGCAGTGTAAAGAGAAATGTACTTCCAGAACCACGTTCCGACTGCAACCAGATTTCTCCACCATACATTTCGACAATTCTTTTTACGAGAGTAAGGCCAACGCCGGTGCTTTCAAAGCCATCCCTCGGTGATAATGTCTCGAACATGCGGAAGATTTTTTCATAGTGTTTCTCTTCAATTCCAGGGCCATTGTCAACAATACTAAACCTCCAAAAACCATTTTCTTCGATACAACTAATCTTTATCTGGCCTTGAGGTTTATCCATGAATTTTA
>CAYNTC010000344.1:0-2645 GCA_964399795.1 uncultured Pirellulales bacterium
AGGCGTATAAAAGACTTATCAATAATAATGTTAGTAAATCGGTCAGTTTGAGTTAATAACATGGAATTCGCAGATCTGATGTTGAATCTCGCCGAACACCATCTTAATAGGTTCAGGATACAGCGATGAGCCATCGGTGGTGATACCCTTCACTGTCAAACCGCGAGCATCCAATATCTGCTTGAATCGACGGAAAAACCGCGTTATGTCCTCATTAATGGGGTCGTGGTCCAGAACTTCATAGTGCAGACGCCGGAACTGGTGGTTCTCTACAATGAATAGTACACAGAAAGGACCATCATACAGTTCGTCAGCGGCGATGTAGCCGGAGAACCGCTCCAAGGCATTGTCAAGGTATTGGGTTTGGATAGAACTCTCAGCCTTTTTTCCCCGTTGCCTCAACCCAGTTTTGAATCGTAGCCCAAGGCACAAAGACTCGATGGTCACGCCATAGATGCCAGGATGCCGACCGGTACGGCAAGCCATCTTCCACGACCAGACGCACTGCCAAGGCCACCACCCGGAGAGTGTAGTGGCTTTTGGGCATTGCCAAATCGTCCATATCGGCGTTGAAGTAGCGGTTGCAGTTAGGGCAGCGGTGCTGAGAGTGGGTAATGACCAGATCTCGGGGCCTTCCGGTGAGAGGGACTCCCAGATCGTGCAACCTGCGGGTGCAAACACGAAGGCGATAGGCACTGTGCTGGCAGTCTGGACAGGTTCTGCGCTTAAAGTTGCGGCTGCGTTGTACAAGTTTCGGTTTAGGTAAGTCCTTAACACGAGCGATTCCTTCGCTCACATCGCAAATGTATTCGCCTGGTCCAAACATTGCAACATCCTCAAACGTAGACATAGACTTCGACTTCTATGTTGAAAATGTCGGACGTATGGGCCAGAACTATTTAAAAAAGCTCTGTTTTGTTGCTACAGTCTCATTTTTTATTCAAAAATTATTAGTTTCTGTTAATACTGATTGTGAATAATCAGTATAATTCACAATGGTAGAGTTTTCGGGGGTCACGCCACGGTAGGCTGCCGCAGGTACTTTTCACGCTTTTAATTTTATTCATCTATTCTGCATGGCAAACTCAAATGTAGCTTTCGTATAAAGCGAACAGGCGTGATCAAGCGTATTAGACGGAATTCGTATGCGGCTTTGAGACGGTTCAATCGTAAATTATATAGGACTTTTAGCTATTCAAATGAGGTTTCCAGCACCGTAGGAGCCAAAAATTACACAAATTCACCAAAAAAGTTATTGCCCCCAGAGGCTTTGACGACTATTATTGTATATTTGGCTGTAGAGATTAAAAGCTGCCAAAGCTAACTGTCTAAAGAGGTGATTAAAATGCTTTTGACGGGATTGGTAAACAGTGCAGCACGGTAGACGAATAACTCATCTGCGAGGCTGTGCTTCTGCGTACATGGCGGCTTGTGGGTCATTGTTTCTGCTTCAGCGTCGAGATGCGAACGAGGCTTGTGGCTTGGTGTCTATTTTGCCAGAGGATGGCAAAATGGTGCCATATCGGAGGCGACTAATGTAGGGTAAGAAAGGATTACAACCTCGGTTCGGCTTGGACGTATGGGAAGTGGAAACTGTTTGAGTTTCCACTTTTTTTTGCTCTGTTTGTGCCAACGCCCATTGCAGGGTGACGATAATGCAAGGTCGTCTCCAGATAACCTTGCAAAACGGCAAAATATAGGGAAGAGAGCTATGAATCAGGAGTTACTGAGAATCGTAGAGAACATAGCACGTGACAAGAATATAGATAAGGAGTCTATATTTGTCGATTTGGAAGAGGCTATGGTCTCTGCGATTAGAAAGCACTTTGGCGAGCCGGACAGCGACATCGTAGTGCAGATTAATAGAGACACAGGCGTGGTCAGTGCGTCCAAAGAGAACGAAGAGATCGACATAAAGCAACTTGGGCGGATTCCAGCTCAGACGGCTAAGCAGGTGATGATCCAGAAGATAAGAGCTGATGAAAGAGATAGCATATACTCGGAATTCGTCCAGCGCAAGGGCCAACTTATAAGTGGCCCAGTTGTGCGGTACGAAGGAGGGACTCTAATTGTTAGCTTGGACCACTGGACGGAAGGATTCATACCAAGAGGCGAGCAGATAATGGGGCAGACGCACAGACCTGGGGAGAGGATTCGATGCTTGATTCTCGATGTGAAGGAGGGCTCGAATCAGGTCAAGATCATCCTGTCCCGAACGCATCCTGATTTTATCCGTCGCTTGTTCGAAGCCGAGGTCCCAGAAATTGCAGAAAAGATTATCGAAATACGCATGTTAGCAAGAGAAGCAGGCTACCGAACCAAGGTTGCAGTTGCATCGTTTGATGACAAGGTTGATCCTGTTGGGGCCTGCGTCGGAGTACGGGGCAGCCGGATAAAGAACATAGTCGATGAGCTTGGCGGGGAAAAAATTGATATTGTCCGTTGGAATGATTCGTCAAAAGTGCTTGTTACCAATGGGTTAATGCCGGCGAAGGTTAGCGAAATTGCGCTGTGTTTTGAGTTAGGCCGAGCCACAGTAGTTGTGGAAGAAGACCAGCTCAGTCTGGCCATTGGAAAGCACGGCCAAAACGTTAGATTAGCTGCAAGGCTTACAGGTTGGGACATCGATATACTAACACCGGATG
>CAYNTC010000345.1:0-2643 GCA_964399795.1 uncultured Pirellulales bacterium
GAGGTGATACGATCCGAGCACCTGCCACCGTCACTTCAAATGATACGCAAAGATGAGTCGTTAGCTCAGAGGTCCCTTACTGAAATAATTGTAGAGAAAGAAAAAGAGCTTATAGTAGATGCTCTGAAGAAGTCCGGTGGTCAGCAACGTAAGGCTGCAAAAGAGCTTGGCGTAACCGAACGAATGCTTGGCTATAAGGTCAAAAAATATAATATCTACCCGAAATATATCTAAAATCGCGCATCAAATCTTATCGTAACCTGGCAGCATTGGTAACGGGCAATTGCCAACTTACCAATTAGCCAGGTATAATCATTTTCAACTTCACTATCATGTCCCCAATATGACAATTGCCCGCTAATAGTAGCTACATTATCTACATATTTGTAAGTATATACTTATTTGTTTACATTATTGTAGAATATGATCTTTAAGTTTTCAAGGCAATAAATTTTGTATCCCTCTTATATATAAACACTTAAGTTAATTTTGTAAATAATTTCATTAAGTCGGCACGGTTCTTGCAATAAATATATGTATGTCGAAATCGTTATATGCGAGGACACCGGCTGAATGGAAAGTTTTTATTTAAAGCGTGAAAGGAAGATCGAAATTGAGTGAGTTAAGATACATCACAATTGTAGTCGGCTTTTCTCTGGCCGTTGTCACGGTAGTATCGGCTGAAGATAAAGTGAGTCTCGAAACCACCGCTGATTTTTTCAGCAAGTATGTGTGGCGAGGACAGAATCTGGTTGATGACTGGGTGTTCCAGCCCGGCGTTTCTGTTAGTTATGCAGGAATCACCGCAGGTATCTGGGGTTCTCTGGACCTGACTGATGAGAATGGCTTCGAGGGCGATTTCACTGAGGTTGACTACTCGCTGGACTACTCGGGAGAGGTTCCCAGCGTCGAACTTCTTGGGTTCTCTGTGGGGGCAATCTACTACGATTTCCCAAACACAGGCGTTGACGGCACGACGGAACTGTACTGGGGTTTCAGTGCCGATGTGTTACTGAGCCCGTCTTTGACGGTATATCACGATGTAGATGAGGCCGACGGCACGTATATTAGTGCCTCAATAGGGCACAGTATCGAGAATATTGCGGGGCTTGACTCTGGTTCTCCTATTAGCTTGGAGCTTGGAGCAAGTATTGGGTGGGGCAGCAGCAGTTACAACGATTCCTATTGGAGCATCACCGGTAGTGAACTTAATGATCTTGTGTTGTCGGCCTCTTTGCCAGTCGAGGTGGCTGGCTGGACGATTATTCCCAGTATCAACTGTGTGAGACTGCTGGGTGGTGACATACGTGGTGCAAACACCTATGGAGCTGAAGATGATCTTTTCTATGCGGGCGTCAGCTTTGCAAGAGAATTTTGACAATCCAAGAATGAAAGGGCACAACATGTGCGGGTCATCTATTAAGTGGGTATTGCTAATTGTAATGACTTTGACTCTGCCGGCTTATGCTGATGATAGTTCTCTTGGAAGCGCAATCACCGGTGACATCGAAGACTTAAAGCAGGGTCTTGATACAGTCTGGGTTCTGCTTGGAGCGTTCTTAGTGTTCTTTATGCAGGCGGGCTTTGGGATGGTTGAAGCCGGATTTATCAGGGCAAAAAATACCTGTAACATCCTGACCAAAAACTTCCTTGACTTTTGTATGGCTTCATTGGGCTTTTTTCTTATCGGTTACGCTTTGATGTTTGGCAATGGAAATGGCTTTTGTGGTATGAAAGGCTGGTGCTTATTCGGCCTTGAGCAAACGGTCAACGGTCTGCCTCTTTATGCCTTCTGGCTGTTCCAGGCAGCATTTTGTGGAGCAGCGGCAACAATTGTGGCTGGTGGAATGGCTGAGCGTATGAGATTTCCGGCTTATTTGATTTACTCGTTTCTTATATCGGCCTTTATATATCCGGTCGTCGGACACTGGATATGGGGCGGCGGCTGGCTCAGCGATATGGGATTTGCCGATTTCGCCGGCTCAACGGTTGTTCATACGGTCGGTGGTTGTGCGGCTCTTGTCGGAACTTCTATGCTCAGACCAAGAGAGGGAAAGTACGGTATCGACGGTAAGCCGAATATTCTCGCTGGTCACAACATCCCACTGGCATCTTTGGGCGTTTTTATACTTTGGTTCGGATGGTTCGGTTTTAATGCCGGCTCGACACTTGGCGTTGCAGACGGCTCAACCATCAGTCGTATCGCAATCAACACAAACTTGGCTGCTGCTCTGGGCGGAATTGCTGCCATGGCAATAGTATGGAAGAGGTTCGGCAAGCCAGACTTGTCTATGGCGATGAACGGTGCTTTGGCAGGGCTTGTGGCTATAACAGCGCCGTGTGCTTACGTTGAACCCTGGGCGGCATTGGTAATCGGTACGGTCGCCGGATATATTGTGGTAAGAGGAGTTGAGCTGCTCGATAAGCTTCAGATTGACGACCCCGTTGGTGCGTTTCCCGTTCACGGGATATGTGGGATTTGGGGTACTCTGTGTGTTGGTGTCTTTGGCAAGCAAGCTCTGGGTTTGGCGAATAACGGTTTTATCTATGGTGGAAATCCAATGCAGTTAGGTATTCAGATAGTGGGTAGTGTAAGTACAGTGGCTTTTGTGGTTGTTAGTATGGGTATAGTGTTTAAGGTGA
>CAYNTC010000346.1:0-2643 GCA_964399795.1 uncultured Pirellulales bacterium
AGAGCCAGGATTGTCACAAACTACAACACCGTACCGGGCGATCCTGCACCGCCGTACGACCCCAGCGGGCTGCGCTTGGGAACTCCGGCTATAACTACTCGTGGTATGAAAGAGAATGAGGCAAGGCTTGTTGCTACACTCATAAACAAAGTCGTCGAAAATATTGACAACGAATCAGCTATTGAAAAAGTTGGCAAGGAGGTACTGCTTTTATGCTCGCAATTCCCCGTGCCGGAGCACTTTATCATACCAAATAAAGATAATATGGAGACGTTACAGGCCACAGATGGTCTAACACCGTGGCTATTTTAATTTCATTAAACTCAAAACCTAAGGTTTCAAAATGCTAAAAGAGCTATTTAAAAAACAGGCTGAATTAAATAAGCGAACCGGCTTCGATCCGGATGCCCTGCGTGAAGACTTCGACCCGCAAACAGCCGGCATCTGGCTGAATAACTACATCGCTGCGATGAGCAACGAGCTGGAGGAGCTGCGCGATTGCACTTTCTGGAAACACTGGTGCAAAGAAGCAAAAGATGGAAAAAGATTTTTCTTGCACGATTTGCAGAATGCAAGAGTTGAAGTAATAGACATGCTATTTTTCTGGATTTCTCTGGCCCAATGCCTCGGCCTCGATGCGGACGATATTATGCGCTTGTACGAACAGAAGTGGCAGGTAAATTGGAAGCGCCAGGACAACAATTATTCCATGGCCACAAAAACCGAGGACGACAACAAAGGAATTGTGTAGCGTATTGCGTCCTGCGTATTGCGTGAAGCGTCTTCCGTGGCACGTGACCCGAGCGACGGATTGTAATTCCGAGCCCTTTATTGCACTCAAGGGCAAACTCCACGAGGAATCTGTTCAAAAACTGTCATTCCCGCAAACGGGAATCCAATTCCTTGTGCCCGTGTGCATTGTGCTCTTGTGTGCTTCTCTCCCTTTTTCATTTTGACTTTTCACTTCTTTTGCTATATTCTGTTCCTTCAACGCGAGATGCGCTTCACGAGTCAAGTTTATCCTGAGCAAAGTTGAAGGGAGATGCGAATTCGGGCTATAAGGCACGAGCGACAAGCGACTAATTCGTTTGGCGGGAATTGCGGGGTTGAAATATGCTCTTTAACAACTAACTCAAAGCTGTGTAAAATAAATCTTCTTCGATAATACTAAAAGGTTATAATTTTTATCATAGAAAGATTGTAAGTTAATCATTTTGAAACTCAAATTAATACAACAAGTATGATTAAGGAACCAACTGTTTTTATTCTAGGAGCAGGAGCAAGCCATCCTTATGGTTTCCCAACAGGAGCAGAATTGCGCGAACAGATCATAGGGAACTTTGTGAGTGACTTCGAACATTACTTGCAAACATCGACAGACCGACCATTGCCTCTTGCAACATGGACGGAACGGGTGAAAGAATTTGTGCAGAAGTTCGATGAATCTGCTACGAGGTCAATAGATTTGTTCCTCGCTAGAAATCCAGAATTTGCCGAGATAGGAAAATGGGCGATAGTGCTGCAAATCCTCAAGGCGGAGCGCCATAGCTGTTTTAGGGAACACATCCAGAATAGAGAACATGACTGGTATGTTTATTTGTTAGATAAACTCACAGACGATATCACTACCAAAGATGACTATGTTCGCTTCTCTGAGAATAAGCTTTCGATCATAACCTTTAACTACGACAGGTCCTTAGAGCACTTCCTCTATAAAAGCCTTACCAACTTATTCAATGGCATCCCTCTGGACCAGATCAAGAAGCAGCTTGGTACTTTACGGATCATCCATGTTTTTGGACAAGTTGCTAAACTGGATTGGCAAGAAGAACTCCACAAAGGCATCAAGTACAGACAAGAGATGAAATACATTGACGTCAAGAACGTGGCGAAGCAACTACGCATTATCTACGAAAAAGAGAAGAATCCAGAACTGGAAGAGGCACAGAAGCTTCTAAACCAAGCGAGTAATGTATTCTTTCTCGGTTTTGGATATGCCAAGGAGAATCTAAACGTCTTGCGTATTCCTGAATTACTGAGGGATGAGCAGCAAATTTGCGGGACTGCCCTAAGTTTTACCACCATGGAAATAGAGAAAGTACAAAGAACATTCCTGCAGGGAATCAGAGGGAAAGGTATCACCGGAACATTAATGAGGGACATTAGGATAGAAAATTCAGATTGCCTTACGTTGCTAAGAACATATTTATGATATCGCCATCAGCAGTGCATGCTCAGTACACCGCGATATAGTCGGTAGGCAGAACCTGACACGTGAATTGGTTAACTGGTGGGCTATATGTCAACATGAGATGGGCTCCGGTTTTTAGCGGAGCCCGTTGGTTTTTCCGGCATATTGCTCTCATGCTGCGCAGCGCTTCGCTCGGGATGATACGGGAAATTGGTTATTGATAATTGATAATTTACAAATTATAATTTTGCCTGTCAGTGGGCAAGTTACTGACGTGCTATCAATAAACAATAGTAAATAATCAATTGTCGTGGTGAGAGTAGCTCAGTCGGATAGAGCACCAGATTGTGGTTCTGGGGGTCGCGGGTTCGAATCCCGTCTCTCACCCTTTTCTTAGTATACTGTACGCGCTTAAGTTTTCCCGTTTTTAAGCAGTCTGAATATGAAAGTTT
>CAYNTC010000347.1:0-2621 GCA_964399795.1 uncultured Pirellulales bacterium
CACCGTAAGGCGTCCCTTAGGGAAGGCGAAGCCGAGTCGAGGAATCCCTCGGCTTAGCCCCGGAAAAGCCTGTTTTTTAATAGATTTCTCCACTGCGCGTCCCTAAGGGACACTTCGGTCGAAATGACAACCGACCTTTTCAATAAGGCCCGATTCCCATATGCTACGAATAAAGCTTTGATATTTCGCAGTTAGCCATGTTTTCTACGTATTATGTCGATATCTCTTTAATTAAGAAAGATTACAAATCAAAAGGTGATCTTGAAATCAACGTACTGCGGATCAGCAGGAACATCGTTGGCTTCGACCTTTCTTATGTAGCCCGTAAAAGACCCTTCTACATCGCTTATACACTCATTTACGTTATTCGCTGAACCCTGGGCGAGCATCTCGACTGTACCATCGGGCAGATTGCGAACAAAGCCAGTTATATTGTGTCGATTAGCTATTCTGCGAGCGGTAAAACGAAAACCAACCCCTTGAACATGTCCTTTGAAAATTATGTGCCTGGCTATCAGATTCATAATAAACAATATCTCTGCTATTGACTATCGGCCAAGGGATATTATGCTTTGACCCTTGCGCTTTAGGTTCTATATTAACTTGAGAGTAACATACGTGCAAGCCTGTAAAAACGGAACAAAGATGAGCATGGAAATATGTTAGCTCGTAAAATTTTCAATCGATTGTGTCATATATTGGAATGCCGATATCTGCCTTTATTTTTAGCAGTTATGGGTATTTTACTAACACTGCCTGCTCTGCGAGGGGGGCTATTATTCGACGATCTGTGGCATTGGGCAGAGCTTGCTGGGCCTGGGCAGGTAGACAGGAAGCTTGCCGAGGTGGGGATCGACCCTGAAAAAAGCGGCAGGCTATCAACGGTGCTTTCGGAGCTTTTTATAGTTGTCAGTCCTGAAAAAAATCTACAACAACTGAAACAATATGGTGCGCTACCCTGGTGGACGTACGATGGCTTTAAGGTTTCAGCTTGGCGGCCTATCGCCAGCTTTACACATTGGCTGGACTATCGCCTGTTTGGCGGTTCAGAGGCGCTTATGCACGCGCACAACATTTTATGGTTCGCGGCAGTGGTATTTTTTATAACGATGCTTTACCGCTCGCTGATCGTTCCTCGATGGGTTGCAGGGCTGGCGGCAGTATTCTTTATTCTGTGTGAGAGTAACTATTTTCCAACGCTCTGGATATCAAACAGAAATCTCATTCTTTCACTATTCTTCGGTGTGCTTGCGTTGCTTGCTCACCATCGCTGGCGGCAGCGGGATTCGTCGGGAGCAGGTGTGACGGCGGTAGTGTGTCTGGCGGGGTCGCTTCTATCGGCTGAGGCGGGCGCAGCGATGTTCGCTTATATATTTGCCTATGCGGTTTTTTTTGAGAGAGTAAGCTTTAAGCGGCGCTTAATGAGTCTTGCGCCAGCTACCATAATAGTCATACTGTGGCGCATACTCTATAACAGCGGAGGTTATGGTGCCTATGGAGGGGATTTGTACTTAGACCCGGCTCGTGAGCCGTTGCGCTACCTCTGGGCGATTCTTACGCGTGGGCCACTCATACTTGCAGGGCAAATCAGTAGTGTGCCGGTCGATGTGTTTGGTTATATCCCTGAATCGATGCAGTCCTTTTACGTATTAGGGGCTGTGGTCTTTATAGCTATTGCACTTTTTTTCTTCATGCCATTGCTGCGTAAGGACCGACTGGCACGATTCTGGCTGGTAGGGACATGTTTATCTGTGCTACCGATTTGTGCTACGATCCCTATGAGCCGCAATCTACTATTTGTTGAGCTTGGAGCTTTTGGTTTGATAGCACAATTTGCAACTGGGGTGATAAGCGGAGCTGAGTGGTTGCCTAAAAGGCAACTTCAACGAATGGCGATATGGATTTTTTGCGTGCTATTATTAGTAGCACATCTGCCGATAGCCGCAGCAAGAAGAGTCGCAGCACCGATTACAAGCTCTATGATTGTCGACGAGATATACTCGACGATGCAAATCGATTCGACGCCTAGGCTGGAGAAACAGGAGCTGGTGGTTTTGAATGCACCGTATCCGGTCGCATTTCAATACTTACCTTTTCTGAACGCCTATGAGGGAAGGGCTATACCGCGAGCGATTCGGGTTCTGTCGCCAGGATACAGGCCATTAGAAATAACCAGACTCGATGAGCAGACTATTGTGGTTCGTTCACCATCTGGGAATCTGCTTTCGTACGAAGAGCAGGACCCCCTGCACTTAGTTTATTTTTACAGATACGTCGGTTCTGTTCGAGGAACAGGACATCCACTACGTGCAGGTGAGCGCTTTAAACTACTCGATGTGCTGGTGGAGGTTGTAGAGGTTGACGACAAGGGACAGCCGGTGGAGGTCTCATTCAAATTCGTGGTTTCGCTGGATGATCCATCTCTAAGATGGCTTCAATGGGATTGGAAAAAGGACAGTTACACGCCGTTGGAAGTGCCGACCATCGGACAATGCCAAAGAATATCAGGTCCATTTTAGCCTTCCTCTGCGCATTTAGACGAATAGTTGCTGCTGCAGCGGCTTACGATTCAGACTGCTGGGAAATTACAGTTCACTGAGGCCATTAAGTACCATATAATG
>CAYNTC010000348.1:0-2604 GCA_964399795.1 uncultured Pirellulales bacterium
CATTGATGTTTATAAACGTAATAAAGCTTTACCAATATCATGAGGTAGTACCAACGTTATATATCCTTCTATTTCAAAACAAAAATAACCAGGGGGACCATACAATGCAGGCGAAAAAGGCACAAAGGCTAAGAATGGAGTGGGGAGATAAGCCATGCGATCATCCTGATTACGACAGGGAAATCGTTCTCGGATGTGATAGTGGGGACAAGGTGTGCACGCAGTGCGGTGAAGTGCTCAGTGCTGAGGAGATAGAGGAGATACGTAGAAAGAAGCAGGGTTGACAATTACATCAGTCGGTAGGGTGCGATGAATCGCACCAATTAGCTGGATGTGATTTCATTGCACTCCACTTTTCTCTAGCTCTCCGTAAAGGGTCCCTAGGACTGCCACAGGTAAAATCCTTGATCCTTAAAATAGTACATAAGTATATACGCATATACTTATATAGTTTCGATGCAATTGCCAAACTAAAACAAAAAACTCATCGAAATCTTCCAAAACAAAATCGTAAGAACAATCGCTGTATTCTGTTTCTGAAATTTTGCTTGTTTTTTGGGCATTTTTGGGTATAATACCTGCTAAACAATAGAATACAGAATACAGTAGTCAGAAGACAGAAAGCGGAGAATAGAAGCAAATCAAAAACTTGCCCTAAGCTAAGCCGGATGGATTAAAAATCAAAATTAAAAATAACAGTGCAAAAATCAAAAATTCCACAATTAGCCATGGCACTTATTGCCATGGTTTGCTCTACGATTGTAGAGAATCCTCTACAAAACGATGCTATTTTTTACAAAACAAAGCCAATTTGACAAGACTGAAAATGAATGCAAGGCTCTGTGGAGAAAAGGATTACGAAAAAGAGCCGGGTCGAGAACTTCGTAAAAACAAAGCCGATCCTTCGACTGGATTCGGCAGGCTCACCACAAGTCCGCTCAGGACAGGTTTCTCAAATTGGAGAACAGAAGTTTACCCGCCTCAGGTGGGACAAAAGACCGTCGCCGCTGCGGCGACGGCTAAACACGCAATACGCGATAGGAATCAGGGCTGTCCGATACGCTCTGTAGAAAAGCTCTTTTACAAGTTAATAGTAATGACGTGACGAATTCAACAGAGGCGAACGACTTCAACGCAGCGCTCGCACAGATCAGGGTACTCGCTGTTTGCTCCGACGCTTGGCCAGTAATTCCAGCACCGCTGGCATTTATTGTGCTTGCTTTTTTCTGCTGCAACTGTCGTCTCGCCTACAGCTTTTTGCAATTTCACCTCGCTTACAATACAGAGTGCCGCAAACTGTTCGATTCCAAATTCAGTTAGTAGCTTCGCATCTTCATCGTCGCAGTTCATTGTAACGCTGGCTTCCTGATTACTGGCGATTACCTTATCCTGCCTTAAGCCCTCCAGAACACGAAGTACCTCGTCACGAAGTGCCATTAATCTCTGCCATTTTGTCTCATCGCTTTTAAGGTCGATTGTCTCATCGACCTTCGGCATTTCCGTCAGATGTACACTTTCATCTTCGTCGCTCGTCGCCTGTCGCTCGTCGCTTGTTTGAGGCACGGGAGAGGGAGCAAGAGTCATGGTTTTCATCGCACGCCATGCTTCTTCTGCCGTGTGTACTAATATAGGTGCCAGCATTCGAAGGAGGCAATCCAGGATTTTATACATTGCTGTCTGGGCGCTTCTCCGTGACTGGCTGTCGGCTGCATCGCAGTACATCCTGTCTTTGAGCACATCCATATAAACGCTGCTCATCTCAACAGTACAGAAGTTGTAAAGAAGTGAAAAAACCTTATGGAAGACAAAGTTCTCATAAGCCTCCATCACTTCTCCAATCAGCTTCTGCAATCGTTGCATCGCCCACTTATCTATCTCAAACATCTCTTCGTAAGCAACCGTATGTTTGTCCGGCTCAAAATCATCCAGATTCCCGAGAAGGTAACGAATCGTATTCCTGATTTTCCTGTAGGCATCTTGTGTTCGTCCTATTAGTTCGTCGTTGCACCGTACATCCTCTTGATAATTCACGCTTGCAACCCACAACCTTAGAATATCCGCGCCGTATTTAGCCACTTCTTCCTGAGCATTGACATAATTACCCAGCGACTTAGACTGTTTTATTCCTTTCTCATCCACAGTAAAACCATGCGTCAGAACACTTTTGAATGGCTCCTTGCCCGTCGCTCCAAGTGCAGGTAAAAGCGATAGTTGAAACCATCCGCGATGCTGGTCCGAGCCTTCCAGATACAAATCTACGGGAACCGGCCAACCCGCTTCTTTGACACACACACTGTACCAGCTACAGCCAGACTCAAACCAAACGTCGAAGATGTTTTCCTCTTTTCTCAATTTATCAAGCGCAAAGCCTTCCGGAAGCTCAAAATCTTCACCTACTATTTCCCGTGGCGAGTCCGTAAACCAGCTATCCGAACCATGTATGCTAATATGCTGAGCCACAGCCAATACTGATTCCTTCGTTAATAAAGCTCGCCCAGAAGTATTCACAAAGACTGGTAGTGGCAATCCCCAGCTTCTCTGTCTGCTGATGCACCAGTCGGGCCGCGATTCAAGCATACCAGCAATGCGCTTTTGTCCCCATGC
>CAYNTC010000349.1:0-2598 GCA_964399795.1 uncultured Pirellulales bacterium
CGCAAGCGAACAGGATTGTGCCTACAGCTTCCTTGCAGTTGGAATATAACACTGCCGAACCTGGTGGAAATTGGAATGAGGCATGTGATTAAGCCCTCAAAGGAAAAAATGATTGCAGAAGGTGTTGCTTCACAGATCGCAATAAAATGGTCATCACCTCAGGCACCGACCGACTCACTTTCGGGTGGAAACCAACAGAAGCTGCTCATAGCCAGGTGGTTACTGGCAAATGCTGAATTTATGATTTTCGATGAGCCGACACGCGGCATAGATGTCGGAGCCAAAACAGAAGTCTATACTTTGCTGAATAGACTTGCCGAGCAGGGCAAAGCAATATTATTCATATCATCAGAACTACCAGAGCTGTTTGGAATCGCCGACAGGATTCTCGTTATGCGTCGGGGAAGACTTGTTGGTAATCTTGTAACCAGCCAGACTAGTCCTGAAAAGGTAATGCACTTAGCTGCTGTTGAGGAAAACTAAATGAACAAGATGGTGCGCCAACTGCTGCCTTTTGGAACTCTTACACTAATAATCTGTATTCTCTCTGCACTTAAGCCGGACTCTTTCCTAACAACAGAGAATATCCTCAATGTGCTCAGTCGCTCAAGCGTCAACGGCATTATCGCTATGGGCATGACGGCGGTGATAATCTCTGCTGGCATTGACCTTTCTGTCGGTTCGATGATGGCGCTTTGTGGCATGGTTGGCGGATTTGTGATGTTAAAGTTGGGTGGTACTCACCCACAAGTTGCACCGATGGTTGCCGGTACCGTCGCAGGGATCGCTACAGGCATTGCTTGTGGCCTGGTGAATGGGACACTAATTACCAAGTTAAAGCTTCCGCCTTTTATCGTTACACTTGGGACAATGAGCGCTTTCCGGGGCATATCTTACTTAATGAACAATGGAATGATGTATGATGTCCCAACCTATACCTATCTTGGCAGTGGTGATATTCTTGGCGTTCCTGTCAGCGTGCTGATTTTTGCCGTTATCGTTGCTGCTGCAGGTTTCATCTTGCGGTACACTCGCCTCGGGCGCTATACGTATGCGATAGGTTCCAATCGTGAAGCAGCTTTTCATGCGGGCGTAAATGTCGATTTTAACCTGACGGCTGTTTACACATTGACCGGTTTTGTTGTTGGTATAGCTGCGATGATAGCTACTTCCCGGACGGTCACGGCGCAGCCGACCGCTGGAATAAGTCTTGAACTGGATATAATCGCGTCCGTCGTAATCGGCGGGGCGAGCCTGGCCGGCGGAAGAGGTACGGTCAGTGGAACAATAATAGGAACACTGCTGATAAGTTTTCTTCGCAATGGCTGTACACTGTTGGGTATATCCACAAACGTCCAGCTTGTAGTAATAGGCGCAATAATAATCGGTGCCGTTGCTTTAGACCAGATGGCCCGCTCTCGAGCTGAAGCAGGCCAGAGCTGACCAAGGTGAGCTTTAATTGATGTATCTTCTTTAAGATTGCCTTAGCGAATACGCCTTAGGCGTATAAAAGTGAATCCATTAACTTCAGGTTTCTGGAGATTAAGTCTATTCTTTGAGAAACGCAAGCCCAACAGCGCAAACCATCTTCGGCTGTATTTATTACATAATCCAACAGCTTTTCTACTGTGCCGGTAGCTACGTGTAATCGCGTATCAGATGAGCCGTAGTAAATAAGCAATTCGCCATTATCCCGGGCCACCCAGCCATTGCTGAAGACCACGTTCGAGACATCACCAATACGTTCGTCGCCCTGTGGGGCCAGAAGATAACCGCCCGGGGCGTGCGTGACTTTCCAAGGTTCGTCGAGCTTAGTCAGAAAAGCATAAAGGACGTAACGCAAGCCCGCAGCACAAGCCCGCACACCATGAGCCAATTGCAGCCAACCCTGGTCGGTTTTTATTGGTGGGGGTCCTAGCCCATTTTTGACCTCCTTTACAGTATGGTATTTTCGGTCATCGACAATTGTTTCGTGGTCGATAACTGCGTGTTCGATATCCTCAGCCAGACCCCAGCCGATTCCCCCGCCGGAGCCAGCCTCGATGAAACCTTCCTGTGGACGTGTATAGAACGCATACTTGCCATCGACGAACTCCGGATGCAGCACAACGTTTCGCTGCTGGGCAGAGGTGCTCTTCAAATCATCGAGTCTATCCCAGCTCTTAAGGTCCTTCGTGCGAGCGATACCACATTGTGCAATAGCTGACGAAAGGTCGCCTCTAAGGGCGTTTGGGTCCTTTCTTTCGGCGCAGAATAGGCCGTAAATCCACCCATCTTTGTGCTTGGTCAGCCGCATGTCGTAGACGTTTGTCTCCGGGTCGTCGGTTTCGGGTATCACGATTGGATAATCCCAGAACCTGAAATTGTCGATGCCGTTTTCACTTTCCGCTACAGCGAAAAAACTTTTACGGTCGCACCCTTCCACACGAGCGACAAGATATATCTTTTTATCCAGTTCGATTGCTCCGGCGTTGAAGACGCTATTGATACCCATTCGCGTCATCAGATGAGGATTGGTCTTTTGGTTCAAATCATATCGCCAGAAGATTGGGGTATGTTCAGCCGTTAGAACAGGATACATGTATCGGTTAAGAATGC
>CAYNTC010000350.1:0-2595 GCA_964399795.1 uncultured Pirellulales bacterium
TACTCGGGGGCTGCTTAAACAAAGCCTCAACAGTGTTGAGGATAATATATTCATTGAGCTTTACTATTGAACATGAACGAAGCAAAACAAAACCGAGGGAACTAACAACCATAAGTAGCCGATTGATTAGAGATCAATACCGAACAGTCGGACACATATATTGGTTGTCGGTACAGGAATCCGCATGTTGGGGCAATATAATATGTGATGAAAAGTCGTGGAGTTTTTCGGCGATGAAAGGCAGAGTTTGTTTTATATGCGTTGACCTCGCTGGTTTTTCGACGAATTCGTAATTTTGTATTTGTTGAAGTCTGGACTACATAAACATTTCTATAAAATCTCCGCTGTCTTGCCAAACTATCCTCTTTTTGTTTAGCTATAAGTGTATGGATAGCAGTCTTTTCAACCTGTCGGGAAAAATAGCTCTGGTTACAGGTGGTAGTAAAGGAATCGGTTTTACGATAGCACAGGGTTTAGCTGAACATGGGGCGGATATTGCTATCATAGCTCGGACGCAGCAACAGCTTACAAATGCCAGAGCGCGTATTCATGACAAGACCGGCAGAAATGTTTGGGCGTTCTCCTTCGACTTGGCAAACATAGAAGAGATCAGAAATCTGTTTGAGCACATAGTTGCTGAAACACGAGGTATCGACATCCTTGTCAATTGTGCCGGCACAACTATAAGGGGTGCTGCTGAAGATATAGAGATTAAGATGTGGGACCGCGTCCACGCAGTTAATCTGACGTCTGTGCTTGTGATGTCACAGGCGTTTTGTCACCATTGTAAGCAGGCTAACAAACCAGGTAGGATTATTAACATAGGCTCTCTTATGTGTCATGCTGCGAGGCCAACAACAGCTGCGTACGCGAGCAGCAAGAGTGGTCTGCTCATGCTGACAAAGACACTAGCGGTCGAGTGGGCGAAGTACAATATAAATGTGAATGCGATTGGTCCAGGCTACATTGCGACCGAACTTACGGCGCCGTTACAGGCCGATGGTGATTTTAACAAATGGGTTCTTTCAAAGACGCCTCTTGGCAGATGGGGCCAGCCGCAAGATTTAGTAGGAACAGCGCTCTTGTTAGCGTCGAAAGCAGGCGAGTTTATTACAGGCCAAATTATATATGTGGATGGTGGCTGGCTGGCCTTGTTGTAAAGGTTAGGAAAGACCGTCCGGGCGGTTATAGCGGAGACGGCATATCCGGCTTTTGTGAGAATTTGTCTTATCAGTTGTCAACCGAATCGATAGGATAGACGTCTGTATGTGTAGGTCTTGGTGGGAAGCTTCAATGCAGCAGACGGACGAAAGCCTAATTGACGCCTATTGCAGGGGCGACAGAGATGCTTTTGTTGAGCTTATGCGCCGATACGGGGACAGTGTGTTGGGATATTTGATGCGGATGTCAGGCAGTCGGGAGCAAGCTGAGGACCTTTTTCAGGAGACTTTCAAACGTGTTTATGAGAAAGCTCATACGTTTCGCGGTGCTCGTTTCAGGAATTGGCTATTTACTATCGCCACAAGAGTGGCAATAGATTCTTTGCGAGGACGTAAAAGGTTTAAATTGATATCATTGGATCAAAGGGCAGATTGTGGCGGTGACATTGACGATAGGCGAGAAGCGGTTGCTGTTATGGATACATCGTACAATCCATCCAGCGAGGCTATTAAAGCCGAGCAGGCAGAACAGGTTCGGCGAGCCGTTGCGAAATTGCCGGAAAAACAGCGAGCTACGCTTGTCCTGGCGTATTATGAACAGCTCAGCTATAGCGAGGTCGCAAATGTTATGGGCTGTTCTGTTGGCACCGTTAAGACACAAATGTTTAGAGCCTTGAGAACATTAGCTAAGAGCCTACCTGATATTTCGGAAGGGCTACAATGAACGGTCATCTTACAGAGCGGGATTTAATTGAATATCAATTCGAGCTGGCATCAGATGCCAGGCAGAAAGAGATAGCCGAGCACTTACAAGATTGTTCTATCTGCCGGGAGCATCTTGAGCGGTTAAAGAAAAAGTTTTCCTCACTGGAATTGCTGCGGCAGGATGTGAAGGTTTCTGAAAATTTGGTCCGGCAGGTTGCCGAGCAAGCTGGTAAGGCGGCGCAGCCAAGATTCATTACTTTTAGAAAGGCAACCTGGTTCAGTTCGGTTGCGGCGGTATTCATAATAGGATTGCTGCTGATGACCATTTACTTAGGTGAAACAAAGCAGGGGGGTGGGGAAGTGATTGAGACTTTTACCAGGCAGCCAGCAGAAGAAAAGTTACACGCCAAGCACGAGGACATGGCGGGAAGGTTGGCCGTTAAAAAAGCCTCTGAGCCAGCCAGAATGGGAGCAAGGGGGCTTTTAGGTACTGCCGGAGAGCGTGCGGCAGGTATTGTAGCAGGCGATGAGATAATGGAGAAGCCGCCTTTTGCGCCGGCTAGTGCGATCGAGCTTGTAACTCTGCCAAGGCGAGAAAATGTACAGCTTACGATTTACAATTCGGCTGACATGACGTTGGTGCGGGAAAGGCGGGACCTGACGCTGAAGAAGGGTTGGAATTGGCTGCAATTTATGTGGGCCAATACGCTGATTGACCCGACGTCACTGA
>CAYNTC010000351.1:0-2591 GCA_964399795.1 uncultured Pirellulales bacterium
CATATAAGTATATGCGTACATACTTATATCGTGCTTTAAGAAACATAATTTTTTAGTGGAGGTTTTGAGGTGATGGAATTTATGATGCTAAGCTACCTTGAATAAGTTTTTAGATAATCATAGGCTCAAGATCAGGCTCAGAGACTGGTTTATGCCCAAATCAGCGTCTTCATTGTCTAAAAACTATGTAACAGTACCTTAGTGTCGGAGGGGATGGTTTTACTTTGACCTGAGGGCGGAGAGGCAAGGGGAGATTTTGTTTTGGAAGATTCCGACTAGCAATTTGTTTTCGTTGATGATTTTCTGCTCGGCTTCGATTTCGGCGACGATTTGATTTTGTTAACGGATTACAGAGATTACGCGGATTTGAGCACAAGATTACATAAGTATATGCGTATATACTTATAAACCGTTTTAACCATTACGGATTTGAAACTGTTTTGCGAATCACAAAATGAATTATACACAAATACCAGTTTATTAAAAATATAAAACGCCAACCTACTTAGCCATCGAACAAGTCCGTGAGCTAATTGGCGGAAACCATCTGGCCTTTATGTCTTATGCACTGGAGTTTATCCGCCGTTAGGCGGACTCTTGTGCTCTTAAGCACTTTTTTACTCCTTGTCCGACGTAGTCATTTTTAGAGACGAAGACGGATTTTTCTTGCCTTTTCCAACAATTCTGGCTGAAATAATACCGGCGAATGTAGAAATTAGTGCCTCTGAATGTAAACTCACAACACCATGATGTAAAGCTGCAATTCGACGATGTAAACTTACAATATCGTAGTGTAAATCAATTTTATCACTGAGGCCTATTAAAAAACATAATACTTTTTCACAAATCAAAAACCGTAGGGACAAAACTCATCATTAATTTAAATGTTTATTCCATATTTCTGTTGCCCGATTATGCTTGGTGAAATGAGCAACATTATATTTTTCATTCGAGTAGTCATAATATATCAGTCCAGTTTTCCTTTCAAAGTCGCCCTCAATAACGAAAAAAGCAAACAACAATTGCTCTTCTTGTTGAGGGATACTTAAATCATATTTCCCAATAAATCTTATAGTGTCAGGATTAACAGTTAAATCTTCTTTTTAATAGAAAAACTTTTTAAAGTTCATTTCCTTCTTGTCTTCTACCCAAAGACCATGCGATTTCAATGAGGCTTCTACTTTTGTGTTAAACATCAACATGAAGAGTGTAAGTGACTCAGACTTTTTATCACCTTTGTTTTGCAAGTAAACATTAAACTCTAATAGCTTGGACAATCCATCATCACCAAATTCAAAAATTGCTTTGCCCAATATAGGCGTAGGCGAATCAACAAAAACATATAAATCTGGGCACTTTTTAATTTCATGTATGTATAAATATGTAGATATTGCTGCAAATATTAAGGAAATAATTGCGACAAATAGAGATAATATAGTTGCAACAATTTGCAGCCTGTCCTACCTATCCTTACTGGGAAAATTAACAACATTTACCTTTTGAATATTGTTTTTTGTTTCACTCATTTATTAGCCACATAACAGGTTATTGTATAGTTTTCCAGATAAAACCGTTACTCTTCCACCAGTATAAGAAGTTTCCGTTGCTTTATTTACCACTATAACACGATATTCGAGTTCTTTTTTTTCCGACTGTTCATAGTACATCTATATGGGCATACTTTTTAGGAAATCTCAGCATTTATTTTTCCCTCTTTTTTCCGCTCGTTGCTAATCGACATCCAAAGCCAACGAATATGACCATAAAGTACATCCGAACAACAGCAAAGTCAAAAATAAAAGGCCCTGTCGGGCACACGGGCCCTTTATAAATCAACAGTTAAGCCAGTCCTTTGACTGCGCTCAGGGCAAGCAGCAAAAAGCCATAAGGAGTGTAAAATCTAAAAATCAAAATGCAAAAGTGAGGAGATTCCTTCAAAAAAAGCGTCCTGCAAGTCGACGCAGGACGTTTTAATATCAAGAACAGTTAAGTTTAACCTTCGATGGTTCGGTTGTGGGCGGAGGCGCTCAGAAAAAGTCTTACCATTTGATATCCTTTGCGTGCCTTGATAGGTGGTGCAGGTAACCTTCCGTTCGGGGCCAGATGCTTCGACTACGCTGACGCTCCGCTCAGCATGACAACCAGTTTGCGGCTACGTAGCTCGTGACTTGTGACTCGTCGATGGTCGTTCGTGTTTCGTGAGCTTCGGCAGGCATCACGAAATCTACTACAGGCGTATCATTAACCCGCATTTCTCACAGTATTTTAATCTGATGCTCAATGTGTACAATAACAGTCTCTAATCCGGTTCACATGACTTTTTATTTTTTCATCACCCAACCTCCAAAGCCAGATTGGTTGGTATCAAAGCACGCCTTAAGCTTAATTATGAGGCCTCCGGGTTTGTGGTGGTGAGAAATGCGGGCTAAACTCGTTGGAGAATATCTGCTTTCTGGATAGCCTCTTATTCATGGTCATTGCTTATCGAAAAGCACAAATTGTAACCGTTGAAAGAATGGCCTATATTATCTTGGATGGGTTATTAGAGCACCTTACGCTTGACAATGACGGTCCAGTAGCTTAGCTTAGTT
>CAYNTC010000352.1:0-2563 GCA_964399795.1 uncultured Pirellulales bacterium
ATTTATATGGCTGCGAGGTAATCCTGCATATCCCCGGGAAAAATCATTTCGTTGTACTTGACTATATTGATACACAGAGTGTGTGGATCATAGATTTGGCCAGTAGTAAGTTCTACAACCGCACGGATTCTGACTTTTTCGATATGGATTGGACTGAAGGTGTAGCTCTTCTGATCTCCGATCGACCTATGGAAACAAGGAAAGGCGGTATTGAAATTGATGAAGCCGAACTTACTAGCATAGTCGGCGGTTCAGGTTATGCATGCACAAGGCTTCTCCAGGAATACGGTGTAATATTTTGCGACGATACGTTTGGACTTTGCGGAGGTATGTACGAGGTGCATTTTACAAGATACGGCTGCGGACCCTCTGAAAGCGGTAGTTGCAGCAGTTATGTATTGATTAGGTTTAGAGAAAGCCCCTGTATAGAAGACCCATATGATCCTCTTGCCTGTGATGTGACAGGTGAATGGACTTGTTATTATATGCGGGCGTGCGGATAGCTACTTCGTCAAGGTTTTGGTTAATAAAGCAGATAGGAAAGAGGGAGTCCTACCTGCTTTTTTTATGAGAGGAAAGTGTTGACCCTCACCAGGGTAACCGTAGAATAAGGATCCATGAGGCATGCTGGTTTTACACTTATCGAATTGATTGTAGTTATCTCAACTTTTGCTCTTTTTATGGCTATTTTTGTCCCTGTGCTACAGAGTTCCAGGGAGAACGCGAAAGCTGCTCTGTGCGGGTCAAATGTGAAGCAGTTAATACTCGGTTTATTTAGCTATGAAACCGAAAATCAGACCTTACCCTATGGTTTTTATGATAGTCCTACACCACCTCCAGGTGGCTACGCCGGATATGGCCAGTACGACAGAAAAGGATGGTGGTGGCTCAACTTTATAGAAGGGTTCTACAAAAAATCCGATGGCAAAAAAACAGTAGTCCAGTGTCCCTGTAAACAATTGAATGACCCTATGATCAATAACAATATCCTCTGTGGCAATTATGGCGTGAATCGGTCTATCTGCAAAAGCTCTGATGATATTCAAATCCACAGGGAAGAATTCGTTGGAAGACCGTTAAGTATCGCCGAGATAGCAAGACCTGCTGAGACTCTGCTTATTGTTGACAGTGGCTACAGTTTAATAAGTTGGTGGCATGTAACGAATGAACCTCCAGTCGTGCTTGGTAGTACAATAATAGAAGATACCGCTTATGTGCCAGGCCTTCGGATTAACGAAGATAGAGATTTATGGCCTGGCCAAGAACAGGACGCCGTATACGGCCGACATCTAAACGAAACCGTCAATATCGGATTCGTAGATGGCCACGTGAGTCGCACAAAAGCCGATGATTTATTCGTTGGGAGAACAGATTGTGACTATGAAAACAAAAGCCCTCTTTGGGTGCCGAAATAGGATACCTCTGTATCAATAGGAGAACTCCTTTATTACATTTTGCATTTGACTAATACTCAAATATTCAGGTGTCATTATTGCTTCCAGAGTAAAGTCAGCATCGTTAGCTAACCTTTTATAGCGTTTGATTTTCTGGGGAAGATTGGCATCGGAATCTACAAAAAAACGCCATCTTCTAAATATTACAAACCTAACGTGTTTTTTCTCAACCCAAGTCAAATCGTATACTTCAGTACCTTTTGCTATAGTCTCCGAATCATGGTCAGCAACGCGGTTCCATTGAGCATCGGGGGGTATTTCAGATATAGCATTAAATGGCAATAAGCCCAAAGAACCGCTCATTTTTTTGTTAATAACGCTGATGTCATCGTCAGTTAATTGGGTCATGTCGGTTAGGCTAGTATCCAAGTGCTTTATTTTTCTTATTCCGTTAGGAATATCCCACAAAACCCCCTCATCTCTGGTCTTGCTCATATAAATGTTCAACGTCCGTGATACCCACAGCTCTTGCACGGGTTCTTTTTTGTTGGGGATAAAACTTGCAATATGGACATTTTTGACCTTCTCAATGGCCTTATAGATTCCTTCAATGGTAACCGCTTTAGCAAGTGGTACATTAAGCAATAAGGCAAAACCGACCAATATAATAGCAGCGGTTGTAATTGCAGTCTTTAGTAAAGGTTTTAGCTTCTTCCTTGAGACTTTGTGCTTTAAGGCATCTCCAGAGTCAATAGTTGAAACTAGTTGCTGAGGCACTGCTTCATCTTCGCGGTTTATAACCTTTACCTTGATCGGGAAACCACGATATAGGTCATCAAATTCGCCAGCAGCATGAGCTTTAACAGATTGATCTATATCGTATATTGTGACAACTTCAGACTCAGCTCGTTCAACAATAGCATATATGGTGTTGTGCAACTGTTGCATTTTAGCCAGACACGTTGGGCAGGTGCGCATGTGAGAAGTGAGGGATTCGCGGAATTTGGCATAATTGTCGTTGGCAGGGTCAAGGCCATATGGAACTACATAATCAAAGATGTCGGCTGGCAAGATCTGTTCACATGGGAATTTATCCTGTGTTCCTCCCCTAATCAACAGTTCGGTACGAAAGTCGTCCCGATATTGATACAAGACACTCCGGCAATTGT
>CAYNTC010000353.1:0-2559 GCA_964399795.1 uncultured Pirellulales bacterium
CAAATCGATTCCAATTATCTTAGCCATAATAATGTTCCTTTCGCTTTTACATGGCATTGAAGTCGGTATTTATGCAAAAGCACATCTACTGTCGTATATACAGAGAGCATAACTTATTATTGATTTTTCGCAAAAAGCGTGCCAGTTGAGTCCATATAGCTCTGAGTGTCGATAAGCTGTGCCATAGCGGGGACTTAGGGTTTTCGATGGCAATATCACTGATTTGGTGATTGTGCGTTTTGTGCCATTTTGGCAGGCTTGGCCTGACCAATGATTGCAGATGAATTAAGAACACTATGAGAAGACACATGATTGTGACCGTTACGCAGTCCTGTTTCTGTGTTTTCCAGTGTTACAGAACGAGAAGGGACTGTGAAGATGACAGGCTCAATCGTGTCTCAGTGCGACAACAGGATCGACGCGAGCTGCCCGCGATGCAGGATAGATACCTGCCGCCAAGCTGATAAGTATAGAAAAAGCAATCGCTCCAAGACAAAGCCACCAGGGAAAGCTAAAGTAATTCACGTAAGGAACCCCTTGTTTTGCCAGAAAATAGTTGATTACCAGATTAATGACTATGCTCACCACCCATCCCAAAGCAAGGCCGAAAACACCGCCCCAAAACCCGATCGCTCCGGATTCAAAGAAAAATATCCTTTTCACGTCTTTATCAGTGGCTCCAACAGCTTTCATAATTCCTATGTCTCTGTATCTTTCCAGAATGGACATTACCATAGTGTTGATAATCCCAAGCGAAGCGACGGTGATGGCTATCATCCCCACCGCGAATAGAAACATGTCCATGAAGATGAATCCGGTTTTGATCTCATGTAGCTGATCTACGAGGGCGAAGGTCTTAAAGCCCCAATCCTCTATCTGCGCCTTAACAGGTTCAATGTATTTAGCAGAACGAAGCCTGACGTTCACTGCTGAGTATCCCTTAGTTTGCTCAAGGGTCTGAAAGAAATCCCAGATGCTCGTCAGCGAGAGTTTTTCCATTTTCTCAGATGCAGCAGGCGGAATGAAGACATCGCTGCGAAGTGGCATTGGACCTGCGAATCCCATCCGCTCAGCAACGCCGACAATAGTGAAGGTGTAACTCTGTTTGGAAAATGGAAGCTTAGTGCCCTGCAAGACAGATACAGCATTCGTGAGATCAAAGAGGCTCAAGTCAAAAGTCAAGGTAGATATCTCAATCGTTTGGCCGATTACCGCTTCCGGCTCTTTGATCTTCATGCTGTGAAGAAAAGAATCGCTTACAATCAAGGAATCTTGCTGATCCGACTCATACGACTTACCTGCTCTTAACTTCACGAGTTCAGATCGACAAACATTCGACGGCAAAACCTGGACTAAGCTAAACTTCTCCTCTTGTTCAAATCGAATAAGGGCTGGAAAGCGTATTTCGGGAAAAGCTGATTGAACGCCATTTATTTTGGTGACTTTCTGAATGAATTCTTCATTAAGGACATGAATTGGCTCAGCTTGGTTTTCTTTTTTCTCGGATTCGTCTGAGTGCTCCGCCATCTGGTCTTCGCCGGACGCGGATGAGACGGTAATGTAGTTGAACAGTTCAAGCTCGGTGAAGGTATCAGTGATATTCTTCTGGATGCCTTTGCCGAAGGAGATCATAGAAACGAGCGCCCCAATTCCGATCGCCACTCCACACGTTGTCAGAAACGTACGGAGCTTCTTCTTCCAAAGATTTGAAAAAGACTGTTCGATGTAGTCAGATATTCTCATTGCTGTTGTGGTTTATCTATTGCTCTTCGACAATCTTCCCGTCACAGAGCCGAATGACACGATCTGCAAACTTTTGTTGCAGAGACTCCTCATGCGAGATCATAATCACGGTTAGATGGTGATTCTTGTTCAAGTTAGCAAGTGTCTGGACTATTTGCGCCGAGGTTCCGCTGTCCAGGTTACCGGTCGGTTCATCCGCAAGCAGGATTTTCGGCTGATTTATCAGCGCACGGGCAATTGCGACCCTCTGTTGCTCACCGCCGGAAAGTTCAGATGGTCGGTGGTCTTTGCGGGCCGAAAGCCCAACCACTGTTAAAATTTCCGCAGCCCGCTGATTTCTGTTTTTCTTAGGTACACCAGCAAAAAGCAATGGAAAGGCTACATTTTCAAGAGCGGTGTACGACGAAATGATGTTGAACGATTGAAATATCATGCCGACCTGATGGCGCCTGTAAAGGGCCAGCTCATACTTATTCAATTCTGAGATGAACCTGCCCTGGACCCTGATACGGCCAGCAGATGGAGTATCCAATCCGCCTAAGAGATTCATAAGTGTCGATTTGCCCGAGCCAGAAGGCCCTGTAACACCCAGAAATTCGCCTGGCTCGACCGACAGATTCACATTCTCAAGCGCAACAACCTTAATCTTGCCGGAGGCGTAGACCTTAGTAAGATTTTCTGTCTCGACAAGATTACTATGATTCATGCCGTCTTCTTTTCATTAGCCTTTGGCTTACTGCTGTCTGCAAACGACTATTACTTACTCAAACTGACCGATTTACTAACATTATTATTGATAAGTCTTTTATACGCCTC
>CAYNTC010000354.1:0-2550 GCA_964399795.1 uncultured Pirellulales bacterium
CAAGGAAATTAACAAGACTATCGACGTTCATATCAGCCACAAGCGCCCGCTCCTCAGCCAACCACACATCGGCAAACACGCTTATATCCCTCATGTCGACCACTACATCATTGTTTATGTCCACAACGTTAATCTCAGTAAATCCGATCTTTTCAAAGGGAATACGCTCAAAACCCGAGAGAGCGTAAGCTGGAGAGTCCTCTTGTAGCGCCAGATTCATGTTCTCTTCATCAACGAACAACGGATTTTTATTCTCAATATTGCCGCTGATTTGATAGAAGCTAAATCCTCCACAAGCACCAAGACAGCTCTCCTCAAGCCAAACGTTATTTTGCCAGCCGATGTTTCTAATAATCGCACACCCTTCTGGCTCCTTGGCCTGTTCGAGACCACTGTCCAAAATCTTGGCCAGACGTGGATACTTCTCGCTCCATGGTGGCTCTTTGTAATGATAACGTTCGATCTTCTCAAGTAGATGCCAACTCTCATCCAAATATGGCGCATCTATCCATTCTTTGCCTCTTCTATCTGTGTAATGAGCTGAGCCGCACTTAGCGATTACATTATTCTCGATGGTATTGTCCCGTCCTCCGCCGCACATTATCGCCTTGCCGCTTATTTTATATAGCACATTACCAAAAACCAGGATGCCGCTGGCGCAGTCATCAAGATATATCGCATGTACACTGTTCTCACCGCTAAGTGAGCTTTTAATATCGTGTACGAAATTGTAACGGATTATATTACCCCGCAAACCCCAATCTCTGCCGGCATAAATCGCACCGGCGTCATCGACTTCGTAACACACATTGTGTATCTCATTCAGTTCAATCAAATGCTCATTGCCGTCAAAAAGAACTGCCGAATGAGGCGCATCATGTATCAAGTTGTTTGCCACAATGCAGCCTACACCGTCCAAACGAATAGCTGGTGCATACGTCCTCTGCCATCGGCCAAAATCGCTTATATGACAGTTACGAATAAAATTTTCACAATTTATAAGTTGATAACGATTACCTCCCCAAACCAAAATTCCGGCTGTTCCAACCGAATTGATTTCACTGTCCTTGATACCGTTGCGCACACCTGAGAGGCACACGCCCGCGGTGCGCAAATTGCGTATGACACATCTACAGATAAGATTGTCGGTTCCACCAATAATGTCGATTCCATCGCCGCAGCCCATCTCGACTTTTAGCCCTTGTAAGCTGATGTGCGAAGTCTCGCTTAGTCTAATGATCGGCTCGGTAAGCAAAGATATCAATATCTCGCTGCCGGAGATATCAGCCGGCGGCCAAAAATAGAGAATTCCGTTTTCACGATCAAGGTACCATTCACCTGGCGAATCGATTTCCTCCAGCAAGTTAAGAACGTAATACGGTGTGCCGGGCATAATCCCGTAACCAGGTTTTTCTGTAAGTGTTATCTCTTTTCTGGCAATATCAATCCTGGCAATCTTGCAAATCTCGCTGGCCCATCCCCACTTCCAATAGCCCATAGCCCATGCATCTTCAGCTTCCTGCCAGCGCTCCGGTCGAGGATCCTCATAACCAAATGTAATATCATCCTTGGCTGAAACCGTCTGCACAAAGCCTTCATTTGGCCACCGTGCCACTTGCATGATTTTGCCATCAAAGCTCAACTCCACCGCCAATGGCTCGCCAAAATCACTAATTCCGTGCTGCTGCAAATTAACTTTCAAACACTTGCCCTGTGCGGAAGAATCGAGCCGATTCCAAACCGCACTGGATGTGGTAACTGTTGAAAACCAACTTGGTTCTATCTGACGGCCCCCAATGATTCGGACATCTTCGTGTGGATAGTTTCTGTAGACAATTAGTCGATCTTCACTGCCGGCGTCTTCGCCCGTCAACTCGAAACTTCTCTGACGAAAGTACCTTCCTGCCCGGATATAAATAGTAACATCACCGGGCGGCAGTCCTGCCTGCTCTTTGAGTTGGCGAATCATATCACGCGCCTTTTCGAGCGAACCGAAGGGTCTTTCTCTCGTCCCAGGATTAGTGTCATCACCGTTGCTCGCCACGTAGAATTCAGTGGCAAAAACTGCCGCACCGAAACACGACAAGAACACAAAAATAGCTATTGTGCGTCCCATTTCTGCTCTTTCCAGGTCAACTCCGGTAGTGCGCCTGATGTCAAACGCTGAAAGTAAACCCAATGATAAGCTCGCCTTGCCGCACTCGACAGCAGCATTCCAACCGCCGCACCGGTTGGACCAAACAAACTCACAGCGGGAATGCCGATAAAGATTGCTAAGATACAACCCAGCAATTCAGCTTGAAAGGCTGCAACCGGCTTTCGCAGAGCCTGAAGCCCCGATACAAGTGGGCACGCTAACAGTTCTATCCCCATACCGATTGCACATATTCCAACTATAGGTCCAGCACCGGCGTAGGATGGGCCGAAGATTTTCACAAGCGCCCATTCTCCGAAAACCAACAAGCTCAAAACAAACAGACTCACAGGCGCTAACAATATAATCATGGCCAAATTGACCGTCCTGCGTACAGCCGCTCGTCCGTGACAGGC
>CAYNTC010000355.1:0-2549 GCA_964399795.1 uncultured Pirellulales bacterium
TCGGGCCCAACGGCGGGGTAATCCAGGCCGGCGCTAACAGATTCGGTCTCGTGAACTTGTCCTTGTTCATCCTGTAGCAGATATGCTTTTGCACCGTGTAGGATGCCTACCATGCCCGCAACCAGGCTGGCAGCGTGCTTACCACTACTTAAACTTCTACCTCCTGCCTCAACACCAATTAGCCTTACACCTTTATCATCCATGAATCCGGAGAAGATACCGATTGCATTACTTCCACCGCCGACGCAGGCAACAACCATCTCCGGAAGTGAGCCTATCTGCTCAAGACACTGCTGTCTGGCTTCTTTGCCAATACATATCTGGAAATGCTTGACTATTGTAGGATACGGATGCGGCCCACAGGCCGAGCCAAAAAGATAAAACGTATCCATAACATGAGCAGTCCAGTAACGAAGCGCCTCGTTGATGGCGTCTTTGAGCGTGCCTGTGCCCCCTTCGATAGGAATGACCTCGGCGCCACAGAGCTTCATTTTGTGCACGTTAACGCTCTGCCGTTCGATATCGGTAACGCCCATAAAGATTTTCGTTTCCATTCCGAATAGAGCGCCAATCATCGCGGTAGCAAGGCCATGTTGGCCTGCACCGGTTTCAGCAATCAATTTCGTCTTACCCATGTATCTGGCAAGAAGTCCCTGGCCAAGAGTATTATTAACTTTATGGGCACCGCCATGTAAGAGGTCCTCTCGCTTCAGGTATACCTTGAAACCGACATGCTCACTGAAGCGCTTCGCATAATACAGAGGACTTGGCCTGCCGGCATAATTTCTGGATAGTTGTCCAAGCTCAGAAACAAACTGCTCATCCTGATAAAAACGATAGAAAGCCTCCTCCAGTTCCTCCAGCACGGATATCAATACTTCCGGCACATAAAAGCCGCCATAATCTCCAAATCTGCCTTTGTATTTCATTTCTCGTTCCTCGTTTCTTGATGCTCGATGCTCGCCTTAGCCTTACGAGCATCGAGCATCTGACATCGAGTTCAGCCTCTTAAATGTTGTATATTTTCGAACAATTTCTTCATTTTTTGATGGTCTTTTTTGCCCGGCTCAACTTCGATGCCGCTACAGACGTCGATTCCATAAACGCCGAGCTTGACCGCTTCTGCAGCGTTATCCGGGTTGATACCACCTGCCAGGAAAACACGCTTACCTATATGGCCTATTATGTTCCAGTCAAAAGTCAAGCCTGTGCCACCATACTTTTGTGGATGAAAAGCATCCAATAAAATTGCATCAGTAAAATAATTATCAGCTCTATCTATGTCAGCTTTTTCCCTGATTCTTAGGGCCTTCATGGTACTCACATTATCTGTTGCCAACGACTGGCAAAACTCGGGGCTTTCATCACCATGCAGTTGAACCCAGTCGAGCTGGCACGCATGGATTACTTCACGTATCTGTTCTACGGAGGCATTAACAAATACACCAACGGTGGTAACAAAAGCCGGCAATTTACTAACTATTTGAACGACTTTCTCGATACTTATGTATCGGGGACTTTCAGGATAGAAGTTAAAGCCCAATAAGTCCGCACCCATATCCACAGCCGCAGCGGTATCTTCGTAATTTGTTAAACCACAAATTTTAACCTTCGGTATCAACATCTCAGTCTAACTGCTACCTGATAGCGTGAGAACCTTTACGCTTCATTTGAAAACTCTACCAATTTCTCTAGACAATTCATTGCAGCACCATCACGAATAGATGTTTCAGCCATTTTAATTGCGTTCTCAAAGTCGTCTGCCAGAGACGCAACGATAATCGCCGCTGCCGCATTTAGAACAACAATGTCTTTTCTTGGCCCGGTATCCTTTCCGGAGAGTATGTTGCGGATAGTATTGGCATTGGCTATAGCGTCACCGGTTCTTAGTTCGTCGATTGATGTGCCGGATATGCCGAACTCGGCTGGGTCCAGTTCTCTGGATACGATATTACCGTTAATTAGTTGGCGAATCTTCGTTATTCCAAGAGTGCTTATTTCATCCATGCCCTGACCGTGGACCACCATTGCTTTTTGGGCGCCGAGCATTTTCAGCGATTCGGTTATCCTATCCAGAAGAGCCTCATCTGCTACTCCCATCACCTGAGCAGTAACACGTGCAGGATTGGCTAAAGGCCCAAGAATGTTAAAGGCCGTTCTGAAATCAAGGCTTTTCCGGATCGGCTGAACAAATCTCATTGCCGGATGAAACTTGGGAGCGAACATAAATCCGATGTGAGCCCGCTGAATGCACTCCGCAACGACATCCGGGCCAGGAGCGATATTCACACCGAGCTCTTCGAGCACATCCGCTGAGCCACATTTACTTGTTATGCCGCGATTACCATGTTTAGCAACATAAGCACCGGCTCCTGCCGCCACAAACGCAGCCGCTGTGGAAACATTGAATGTCTTTACCGTCGCCCCACCAGTGCCACATGTATCGATCATATTCTTAACATCAACTTTGACCTGCACAGCGTGTTCACGCAACGATTGAGCAAGGCCTGCTAACTCCGACGGTGTCGCACGCTTCATTCTCATCATTG
>CAYNTC010000356.1:0-2537 GCA_964399795.1 uncultured Pirellulales bacterium
ATTGCGTCACGGGCAAAGGTAAGTTTAGGTTATCTCAATCTTCTCTGCTCCACTCATTTTTGGGAGAGTTTGCTTTGGACGGCAGATGGAAAGGAAATACTTGAGTTGGTAGAGAGAAGTTTTGGGGAAGAAAATGTTTACCTTTTGACCACCCCCATGCCAAATACGCAGTCTTGGACGGGGAAGTATTTGTGGGTTGAAAATCACCTTCCACGATACAAGGAACGAACCGTCATAACTAAAGTTCCAAAGTCCATGTTTGCTTCAGAGAATAGGGTGCTTCTTGATGATAGAGATCAGAATGTTGACGAATTTATAGCAGCCGGTGGTGATGCAATCCTTGTTCCGAGTCTATTGAATAGATTATTTCAATTTCAAACTGTTGCATATCTTAAAAAAGAAATTACAAAAAGATTTAGTTGAGGAGATCTGAAATGAAAAATGAAGTTGGGTGGCAACCTGTAAGCTATGAAGACTATATGAAGCTTTCTGATGCTAACGATGATCATAGTAGGGCGTTGATGCGAATGAAAGGTGAGGAGTACTCGACAGAAAATGACTTTCTTGAGATGGAAAATCGTCTCGCTGGAATGCTAAACAAATCTCCAGAGCATGTGAGTTTGGTGTTGGCGGGGAAACACATAGCAGCGTTGGGAATAGTTTTGGATAAAAATGAATTGGAAAGTATTGATTTGGCAAAATGGGACGAACGCATTCGTGATGGAATCAATCTGCTGAAGATCACCAGTGCTTTTGTTCATGCCAGGCAAAAGGATTTCTCGTTGCATCTTTCAGATATGGAAGGTGATGTATCGCAGGCAAAGAAATTATTTGAGGCTCAGGAAAAATAGAAAAATTTTGCGTTCTACGATGGTTTTTTGTGATAATATAATACAAGATGTATTTTGGAAAGGGTCAAAATGGGTATAAAGAAAGAAAATGTGTTGGCTAAAGAAGATTTATCGGAACCAGAGCTGATACTTGACATTGACAAAAACTTGCTGGATGATGAATGGCTGAACCAACCGAAGCTTTATAATAGTTGGGGTTTGCAGTTTGAAGATGCTGAAGCTGATGTTGATGATTGCAAAAGGGAGTATGATACACTAAAGGAAGAACTCAAAGAAATTGAAGCCAAAATTGATTTGGATATTAGATGCAATCCGGAAAATTATGGTGATTATTTATCAAAGGATATAATTGATAAGGGCAAATTAACTGAAAAAATGATTGCATCAATTGTAATATTGCACCCAGAACGTAAAAAGGCTCAAAAGAAATTATTTGAGGCTCAAGGAGAGATTGATGTGGCGAAGCATCGTGCAGGTGTTTTACGACAAGTTACCATATCTCTTGAACAACGAAAGAGAGCCTTGGAGAGGCTTGTTGATTTGCATGGCCAGAAGTATTTTGCGACACCGCGGGCATCCGAGAATTCGAGGGATGCAATGGGCGAAGTCGAAAGGCAATCAGTACGAAATAGGACCAGAACATCAGGAAAGAAAAAGAGGTAGTGGTAATGACAGTGTTTGATTGTGTTTTGATAGTGTTGGGAGTGATTATTGTACTTCCACTCCTCGTCTTTCTTTGTGTTAAGCTTGGGACTGTCGGTTTTTATAGGGGGAAGGAGATTATGAGAAGGCAGCATGAATTTGATGATTTTCAAAACGATGAAAAAATAATAAGGTGAGGTGAGGTATGGTACGGTAAGGTGAGATGAGGTAAGGTGAGGTAAGGTAAGGTTTTTATTAAAATTAAAAGGAGAAAACATAATGTCAAAGAATAAAAAGAAAAGAGAGATGAGAAAAAGTCGTAGTACGGCAGTTGCTGCAAAGCGAAGAGCTGAGAAGCATAAGGTAGGATTTGATAATACTGCATTCAAGCTGCCAGATGATAAAAAGCTGTTTGCTTTGAAGAGCGACAAGGCTGTTCGTCTTGATGTGATTCCCTATGAGGTTGGGGAGGGTAATCCCTATGCTGACAAGGGGGAGATTTACTATGAGCGAACGTATTTTGTTCATCGATTTATTGGTATTGACCAGACGTCTTATGTTTGTCCCAAAAAAACATGCGGTGAGCCTTGTCCGATTTGTGATTTCAGGAGCAAGCTGATGAAAGACCCTGATGCGAACGAGAAGCTCATCAAGGATTTGGCTCCGAAGGAGAGGCAGCTTTTCAATGTCATTGATACGAAAGATAAAAACAAAGGCGTCCAGATATGGGATATATCTCATTACCTGTTTGGCAAGAAGCTCGACACAGAAATCAGGAATTCAGACGAAGATGATAACTATGAGAAATTTGCGGAACTTGAAGGCGGTTTCACTTTGAAATGCGGTGTTGAGGAGAGGAGCTTTGAAGATAGCAGAAGTTTTTATGAGGTTGTAAGTATCAACTTCAAGCCACGTAGTGAGGATTATGATGAGGATATTCTGTCCGAGGCGACTTGCCTTGATGATATTCTTATCATTAAGGATTATGACGAGTTGAAAGAGATTTTCTTGCAGACAGTCAGCAATGATGATGATAATGATGAT
>CAYNTC010000357.1:0-2524 GCA_964399795.1 uncultured Pirellulales bacterium
TTCCCGAAAGTGTAATCCGGTATATTGCCGAAAACCTGCGTAGCAATGTGCGGGAGCTGGAAGGCGCCCTTCTTAAATTGATCGCGTATTCGGCACTACAGAATGAACGAGTGACCTTATCAGTGGCCCAGGCTGTTCTAACTGAGCATCTGGAACGGTGTGACCCGATAGTTCATATATCAGATATCGAATCAGCGGTAGCTACCTACTTTGGCACAACGCCTGCCAATATACACTCATCCAGAAAAGATAGAACCCTGGCACTGGCGCGGCACTTCAGTATGTATCTGACTAGAAAACACACAAAAATGTCCTCTGCCCAGATCGGCAGATTAATGGGCAACAAGAACCATGCAACGGTACTCTCGGCTTGTAAGAGAATCGAGGACTTAGTCAAGCAAAATAATGATATCCACTGGCAAGGACCTTCAGGTAATAAAACTGCCAAGCCGCGCTCGATACTGGCCCAGCTCGAAGCGAGCATCTCCGCTTAAAACAGACTGTACAAGCGCATTGAAAAGAGTGGCTATTGCTTGGTCGGGGGTGGAGCTATAGCTTGATCGATGGTTTTTTTGAGTGCTTGAACTACAAGGGAATCGGGCGACCGCTCGTATGCTGCATCTATGGCGTTCTTAGCTTGAGCAAGCCGGCCAAACTGATAGTAAACGTAGCCAAGTAAAAACCGTAATTCTGCGGCACTACTCAGTTGCAGGCACTGCTCAAAGTCCTCTATCCTTTCTTCCAACTTGTTTTTGTCGCCGAACATAGCAACAAGATCAACCTTCTGCTGTGCATATTCGGGATTAATCTGCAGTGCCTTGGCGAGAAACAGGGCGCTGCTGAAGTATTGTCCTGCTGCGAACAGGGCATGACTTCTCCCGCCGTAGGCATTTGGGTCTTTTGGTTTGTAGATTGAGGCTACGCTATAGGAATCAGCAGCTCGATAGTATTTGCCCTGATTCAGATACATTTGGGCAGCATGAATGTACTTGCTATATCCCTGCTGAGAATAAGTTTCGATGGTTTCATTAGTTCCCAGAATAGCTTTTGCTCTGGCTGACACCTGGTTGTCAGAAAGGTCTTCCAGTGCTGAAGTTCTGTCTTTGGAGAATTGCTTTTGAAGTGCATCGAGGTAATATTCCTGTTCATTAACCGGGTATCCCTGCATCAGAAGGTTCTGCTGATCGGATCGCCTTTGTGTATCAGCGGCATTTTCAGTCTCGTCGGACGTTGTTTGTGAGGTGTAATCAGTATCCAATCTTGTCAGCTTATCGAGTTGTTGTTTGGCAGTCTGCAATGGATCTGACTGCCCGACAGGCTTTTTTGTGATGCCTTCAATATCTGTGACGTCGGTACGCAGGTCCGGCTGTTCAAGCTTATAGGAGAACGTCTCAACAAATCTTTCCATTTGTGGCAAATCAGTTGTCTGTGCTGTGCTGGGTGTATGCTTATCAGAGATAACCTTATCGGTTGTTTCCTGTCGTGACGGTGGTATCTCAAGGTATGCTTCAGGTTTAGCGAGCCAAGCTTCAATTGATGCAGGCATGGCAGTATCTATTGCACTAAGGCTTTGCTCAAGGTCGGTGGTCTTTTGGCTTATCTGCTTCAGTTCAAGCTGGATTTGCTCCATTTGCATTTCGTACTGCTCAGAGGTCACAGCCTGCTCTCGGATGTTCTGAAGATTGTTCTGGGGCAGTTGCACTCCCACCTCATCCGAGATTAGTTTATCCATCTCTTGGGTTGTTCTGGACATTTGCCAGGTTCCTGATTCACCGTAGGTCCACAGCAACGGAATATTTGTATTGCTCTGGTAAGAAGAAAAGCTTTGCTGCTCAGGCACAATCTTCGTAGGTTCGACAAGCTGCATAGATCCGGTAACGGCATCGGAAATACGACCACTGATTCTTGTTGCTGTTGGGGTCAGAATACCTGAGTAACCTGGTTGAGCGATGCTGACCGTACCGGTAGGCGAATAGAAGGGCTGATAACTACCGGTGTATTGACCAACATCACCAGGGCCCTCTGAAAGCCTTAAAAATGAGTCAAGTGAGGATGAGCCAAGTCCCACATCTAAATTTGTGGTTGACTGATACGGTACAGGATCGCGGAAGTGCTTTCCGCCCTGGACATTGCCTGTAATAATCAAGTTACCGCTTGAATCCACCGGATTGGGCGTGTTTATAAGTCCACTCCGAAGGCTGGTTTGCGGCACCGTGCCAATGCCGGCAGGATTGCCAGGACCAGAATCCGCAATGGCCCCGGCTAAGGCAAACAAAACGATAACTAACACCACGGTTAAAAGCGGGCTTGAGTTCATAGCCCATGGGCCGAGTTCCGACGCACCTGCTCGTTTCCGTCGAGCCTGTGAGATCCCGCGATGATCTACCTTTATGCAGCGTACTTTTTTCATCATACTACCCAACTCCCGGAAACTCACCGGATGGGCTTACATTAGTATATTGATGAATGGTTATTAACTCAAACTGACCGTTTTTATTGTCATGCTGAGCCGAAAGGCGAAGCA
>CAYNTC010000358.1:0-2523 GCA_964399795.1 uncultured Pirellulales bacterium
GGCAGCCTTGTGTGCCAGACGAAGAAAACCACACTCGTGGGGCTGGCACTTCCATTCCTCGTTCTGGGTTTGCCGATCTTAGATACAGGCGTTGCCATCATTCGTCGGTGTATTATTGAGCGTCGTTCAATATTCGCTGCTGATCGGAACCACTTGCATCATCGTCTGTTAGATCTTGGTCTGCATCAGCGTACCGTGGTTATAATTATTTACGCGGTGACAGCCATTAGCGCCAGTATCGGGGTGTTTATGCTAACAGCGAAAGATGGTTGGTCGATAGGGCTGCTATTGATGGGGATGCTTCTGTTGTTCTCAATGTTCATATATCTGCATGGCAAACGTTTTCAAGAAGTATTGATGGCCTTAAAACGCAACTGGGCCATTATTTGTAAAGCAAGGACCGAGAGACGTTATTTTGAAAATGTTCAATTGAGGATGCGTGAATCCAGATCATTCCACGCATGGTGGGAGACGGTCTGCATCATGGCCGAACAAATGCATTTCCAGAGCATTGGATTGTGGAATCGGCACAACGATCATTACGAACTTATTTGTGGGTGGAATGCACCTGGAGTA
This sequence comes from uncultured Pirellulales bacterium, assembly GCA_964399795.1. Classification (GTDB taxonomy): domain Bacteria; phylum Planctomycetota; class Phycisphaerae; order Sedimentisphaerales; family Anaerobacaceae; genus CAYNTC01. The sequence goes on from CAYNTC010000358.1 coordinate 577, forward strand.
ATGTTCACGACAGAAAAAACAATGAAGCTTACCTTTCCGCTTCGCGGAAATGGGCAAGAAGAATGGGAGTTAAGAGCACGTGTTTGTGTAGATGGCTATCTGGAACTCAGCGGCCGACAGGCTATGCTGTTAGCCCGGCTGATGGACGAGTTCCCACCACCGGAGCAGGAGCGAGAAATTAAAGCATTGAACCAACTCGACATGTTAACATGACACACCAATTCACAATTAAACTCAAACTGACCGAATTTTATACGCCACAGGCGTATAAAATTGAAAACCAACGTAAATACCTATTTGACAACAATATATTGCCCTTTGTCATTCCCGTGAAAACGGGAATCCAATTTGCTCAAAACTTTAATAGATTCCCGCCTGCGCGGGAATGACACAAAGAATCGATCAGTTTGAGAATTAAAGAAAAAGTAGGATTCTCATTATGCCAAAAAATACACAGACGACTTTGACCAGACCTGCGCATACTCCCAAACCGCTGAACATAATGGGAATCCCGGTAGTACCATTTGAATCATATGATCAGGCCCTGGAATGCATTGAAAAGATAATTGAGTCGAACGAGAAGTCATTCTGGGTGGCGATTAATCCCGCTAAGATTTATCGCGCCTGGTACGAACCTGAGTTCTTGAACCTTCTACAGCGAACAGATGTTGGTATTTGCGACGGCGTGGGTGTTTCGATCGCTTCGAAGATACTTCATGGACGGAGTATCAAGCGGTGTACCGGATGCGATCTTTTTTTCAGACTTCTCTATCGGGCGTCCCAGAAAGGGTGGAGTGTTTACTTGCTGGGGGCCTCCGCACAGTCCAACGGTTTCGCACGTTCAGAACTGCAGAAAATGTATCCCGACCTGAGGATTGTCGGTTGGCATGATGGATATTTCGAGGATTCGCGGGCGGTTATCGAGCAAATAAACTCCAGCAGGGCGGATATGCTATTCGTTGCCATGGGATCCCCGAAGCAGGAATACTGGATTCAGCGTCATCTGCAAGAGATCAATGCAAAGTTTTGCATGGGTGTAGGGGGCAGTTTCGATATTGCATCGGGTCGTCTCAGTAGAGCTCCGAAGGTTTTCCGCATGACCGGCACCGAGTTTTTGTTCCGTCTGATGATGGAACCGCGTAAAAGATTATCGGTCCAAAAAGTCTTGTTTTCTTATTTTCTCCGAGTCATCAAAGAAAAGCTATTTGGTTTTAACATGCTGGCTGGTGATCGCGAGGAGTGAGTGAAGTAAAAAGTGTTTCTGAGCCGCATCGTGATAAATGCACTCCAGAGATAGCCAAACAGCGTGAGTTGCATAAAAGTGTTTTGCAAGACATACGATCGATATGGATGCCATAAAAGAGACAAATCAGCTGATTGAAGGGTAGGTAATATGGATAATTCGGAAGATAAAACCAGAGGCAATGCAAACTCGGCAGGAGAAAGTTCCCAGCCCAATCCGGATCCGATTATTCAAGGAAGCAACGAGTCCAGCAAATCCCGTCAAAGAAAGCAATATCCAGAAAGTGTACCTATTGTCAAAAGGTCGATACCTGCAGCCAACGCGACATTATTGCCTGATCGGTTTGTCGGGACAAGGGGGCCAGCCCAAGCTGCCCCGCTAACGAAGGATATTATAGAATCATTGCTTCGTTTCAAGTGGATGGGTCTGGCAGTTTTCGTTCTCTTGGCCGTTCCCATGATTGCCGCGATCTGGACCCAAGTTGTTCCAAAATACCAAGCAAGAGCCGAAGTGCAGGTTCGGCCTATTATCCCTCGTCTGGTCTTCCGGACAGAGGATAGTGGCCCGATTCCCTTCTATGATTCGTTCCTAAACACTCAGGTCTCCCTCATAAGAAGTCTGACAGTTTTGCAACGTGTATTGGATCAGCAAGACATCCAGCAAACACAGTGGTACAAGAATCCTGTTAGGTCGCACTTACAGCG
>CAYNTC010000359.1:0-2503 GCA_964399795.1 uncultured Pirellulales bacterium
ATCGGACAAAAACACAGTTTTACTTCAATGAACTAAAATACTGTGAACGGTTACGATATATCTAACTGAGGTATAGAAGGTTCGAAGTTCTTACGAAATTTGAATCATTCGTGATCCTTTGATAATAGCCCACGCAGGTGATCTTAGGCTCTACATGCGTACAATGAAAAATAATATCGTCAGATGGGACACTCCACATAAGAAAGGGACGTATAGAAAGAGCATTTTGATTTTTGGTACCTTCTTCAGTCCGTTATTATATATGGTCAAATCGTATGATTTCTGTAGTTCGGTAGATTTTCGCTGTATTATTATAATGCTACGACTAAGAAGAGGAATTTACAGGAAGAGTTGTTTAAGCTTTTCCTTGTTATCTCTGAGTTCTTGTGGGATACCTTGAAAGTTTACTCTACCTAAATTCATCGAATAGACTCTGTTACAGATTTCAAGTACTTGGCGAACTTTTTGTTCTACGATTAAGACAGCCAAACCAGTCTCACAATTTATTTCTGAGACCTTTTCAAAAACAGTAGCCACCAGATTTTGTGAAAGACCAAGTGAAGGCTCATCGAGCATAAGCAGCTTAGGCTTCGGGACAAGCGATCGGGCCAAAGCCAGCATTTGCTGGAGGGTTACTTTGAGCCCATGACATGTTGACGGTCAAACTTCCCAAAATGATAAATAACATAGAAATCGATTTCATATCCACCTCAATTCTGATAGTCAAAAAACATTAAATCCAATCCAGCCTTGAGTCACAGACACCACAGAGAATTATTCAAATTTCCACCAATTGAAGTTCATTAACAGCCCACTGTCGCCGGTGAACACCAGATATAAGTCGTGTACCCCGACGGCATCCTCGACCATACAGAACGTGGTCACCCAGGTCTGCCAGTCGCCGGTATTGGGAGCTGCACAGGTTCCAACCAGTGTGCCTGTCGTACTGTCGAGGCGAATCTCGATGTTTCCACCATGGGTTGCCGAGGCCACCCTGGCCTTGAAGGAAGCGGCACCCTTACCAAAATCCACACCCTTGACCTTGATGAAGTTACCGTTCTCGATATCGCAGACGTTCATACCGCCTTCGCTGCACGGCTGCGTTTCCACACCGGATGCCCAACAGATCGTTTCGGCCTGAACCGTGTTGTAAGGATTGAGGTGGCCGATCTGAGGTGCCCCCGCTTTGGTCATATCGATAGTCGGGATGGTGCCGTCGTCATTGTAATTAAACTGCTCGACGCATGCCGAGCGGGTAAAACCACCGCCTACCGGTAAGGCTCCGTTATGATAAAAGAAATAGGAATTGCCTTTGTAATCGCAGACGCCTGGATGGTTGGTGAAGCTGCGTCCCTGTGTGGGCATGATGATGCTTCGGAAGGTCCAGGGGCCGGTGGGACTGGAGCTGGTGGAATACGAGATATGTTCGGAGATGGGGCCGGCCGCGAATATCAGGTAGTACAAGCCATTGCGTTTGTAGAGCCACGGTCCCTCTTCGTACTGGGTCGGCCGGTCGTCTTTGGTACGCACGCCAAAACTCTCGGTGGTCAAAGGAACCTTAACGATCTCGCCCGAATAGGAGATCATATCCCCGTTGAGCTTGACATAATACAGGTTGGGATTGCCCCAATACAGATAGGCCTGCCCGTCATCGTCGATAAAGACCGAGGGATCAATGTCACCATGGCCGGAACAGACCAACGGGTGTCCGAGCGGATCGCTGAATGGCCCTGTCGGATCGGTGGCCACAGCCACACCCACGGCCATACCGCCATTCTTTTGATTCATGGGCACATAAAAATAGAACTTGCCGTCTCTGTGGATACATTGCCCTGCCCAACAATCTCCCCTGGCCCAACTGAAGTCTGTGTAGGACAAGGGCGAACCAAGGTCGGTCCAGTTAACCATATCAGTGGAAGAATAGCACCGCCAGTCATTCATAGTGAACCATGTTGAGCCTTCGGCATCGTGGCTGGTATAAAGGTACACAGTGTCGTTATAGACCAGCGGGGCCGGATCGGCGGTATATCTGGTCTGTATGATCGGATTGTCCGCAAGACCAATCGTTCCCCAGCTTGTTGTCATAAATAATACGATACTTGAGATGAGTTTCTTAATTTCACACTTCTTCATAGCATACTCCTGTATTGTATGTGTTTTTTCCTTTTAACTTCCCTATGCCAAAGTTGGGCCGTAAAACCAACTGATTCAAACGAAGGCTAATTAAAGGGAAGAATCGCCGGAGCATCCGGCTTGAGCATACGCACGTCATAGAGTCCTCCGGCAAGCTGCCGTTTTACGGTGAACCGGACCGTGAGTCGACCGTTGCCAGCGGCTTGAAGGATCTCGGCGGGAATCGGATAGCGTTTTTCAATGAAATAGTTCGGTTTTTCGCCGGTCAGCCTCTGCGTGGCGATCACCGTCCCGTTAACCGAGATGTCGAATTCACGGCCACGATCGTCACCGGAATACGTGACAGCCAGAATGACTTCCCTGGCCCCTT
>CAYNTC010000360.1:0-2501 GCA_964399795.1 uncultured Pirellulales bacterium
TATTGGCTTGCTGTCCGCTTCGAGTATTGGCGAAAACACGAGAGTAAGTAGCGAAAGCAAATATCAAAAATCTTTTTTTCTCGCCGACTTTATTTCTACTAAGTATTTGATTGCAAATAGCTTATGCACACAACGTCTAATAATCCATGTCCACTCAATTGAGAAAAACAAAATTGGTTGGTTTCACCCCCAAAATTAGCCGAAGTATATGTGTGATTGAGATTAGTAGGATGATTGTTGTTTATAGGGTAGGTTGTTATAGGACAATAATGTACAGAAGGATCTTAAAAGCAATTAGACGAACATTAACAGTTGTCTCTTCGTAATAGATTAAGGTAAAGCCAGCCGACAAAAGGAGTTAAAAATGTTGGTTCTGAGCAGACAAAGAGATGAGTCAATTATGATCGGCGATGATGTTGAGATCACCATAGTCGACGTTCGTGGGGATAAAGTTCGCTTGGGCATAACGGCCCCAAGGCACATACCAGTACATCGCAGAGAGATATATGATGCCATTCAACGCGAGAAAAAGGAGAAGCAAGCTAAGGAAAAAGCAGAAGGGGCCGAGGAGCAGCAAATAGAACAAGCCGCAGAGGAGGAGTCCAAAAAGCAACCCCAGAAGAAACAATAGCTAAGAAGCGTTAAGCAATTCAATTCATTAACAGCTCGAGCACCCTCATAGCACGAAAATACATTTATAATTAGGGCAGTTTTGATGCCCTTAAATACTCTGATGAATCACCCTCAATGGACATCTAACATAAATTGCATTAATTGTAACTTTTCACGGCCTTATATGTTGAATTTGGACCATTTTACGTCATTGCAAGCGCACCGTAAGGCGTCCCTTAGGCAAGGCTGAGCCGAGCGCGGCAATCTCTCAGTTGCGAATATTTGAGATTGCTCCGGCCTAAAGGCCTCGCAATGATACAAAAACAATGGTTGGCACCTGTGAATAGTTACCATTAATTTATAGCGCTTTTAATAGATTATCCTATGTGGTCCTGAAGCCTGTTAGCCTAGTGTATAGTGTAGTCTGGAGACGTAAGTGACGTGGCTTGTTCGGAGACATCTTTGGCTGGTAGCGTGCAAACATGTTGACGCTGTAGTTATAGGCGTTGGCAGGAATAAATCGTGTTGGCTAACAGGCTGACCTGTCGCTGTGATTTCTGAAGCGAAAATTTTAAATTCTTCCCCGTGGCCTACATATTCCGTATTTGCTTAACTTTCTCCAAAAGCGCCGGTCATGCCCGAAAACAGCTTAAAATAGGGTATCGATAGGATTTGAACCAAGGAAAGTGTTGACTAATAGGCTGTAAATATGTTAGTATAGAGAAGGATACGTGATAGAAGCTTGGTTAATCTCTATGGGGATACAGAGCAGCCGAGTAAGTGAGTATGTGTCTATAAATAAATTAGGGACTACAAAGTCCTAAAGTACCATATCCGGGGGTTCTGGATGAGTGGATATTAGAGATTTTATGGCTTAGATTTTTATGTTTGGGACCGGATCATCTAAAAGGCTTACAGAGCGTGGTGTGGATATCGGACGTCGTGGAAAAATTGCCAGCGACGCGAAAAGGTCTGCTAAGTTTGTAGACAACGTCCTTCGGTACCGTTTTGAAATGAAGTATTTGATCAGCGAGGCAATGGCCGCAGAAATTGCGAGGTTTATTGGGCCTTACTTAAGTGTAGACCGTTATAGCAAGTTGCAACCTGGCGGCGCCTATCCAATCGTCAGTTTATACTTGGATTCAAAGGATTTACTTCTTTGTCGGGAAAGTCTTACAGGACAAAAGAACCGATTCAAGTTACGCGTACGAAGTTATAGTGATGATGAGGATTATCCGAGCTTTTTCGAGATAAAACGCCGGATTAATAATGTTATTCTCAAGAGTCGGGCTGCGGTTAGACAACAGGATGTGGCGAATCTGCTGTCGGGATTGTCTTTACCGCCACAAGCTTATAAAACCGATGAGGAAGCCCTTAACCAATTCCAATTGTATGCCGGTAGCATTGGTGCTCGGCCGAAGATTCTGATTCGCTATATGAGACATGCTTACGAGAGCGACTCGCAAAACAGGGTGAGGATTACTTTTGACAGGGAGCTTTGTTACAAGGTCACCACCACAGCCGAGGTGAAGCTTGATGGTGGTAGCTGGCAGCGTAGTTCTCTGACAGTAGGGAATGTGATCTTGGAGATCAAGTTTACCGCTCGTTACGCTGCGTGGTTGGGCAGAATGGTCGAATGTTTTAATTTGCGTCAGAGATCAATATCCAAGTACGCTACCTCGTTAAAGCAGTCTTGTGTTTTGGGATTCTGTGCGCCGCGCGTTTAGAGGTTGATATATGGACAGTATATGGCAAGTACTGGAGGAAACCCCCTTGACTGGAGGGACCTTTTCGCCTGAGACTATACTTTTGTCGCTGCTCTTGGCGTTTGTGCTGGGCCAGGTTTTAGCCTGGATATATTACTTTACCCATAGCGGCATGTCCTACTC